>JBJOPP010000032.1:0-5107 GCA_046050685.1 Bacteroidota bacterium | reverse complement strand
TCTTCTTGTTTAGTCAACCTTGAAGGCTTTCTTGCTCACTTTACCGTTGATGGTAATTTTCTCAATAGTCATGTCAAGTGCTTGTCCACCTGCATTGATTTGAATGGTTTTCGGGAAGATCATTCCGTCTACAGTCATGAAATCTTTGAAGTTTGTTTCAGAAGTTACAGCTCCTTCAGGTCCTTCTTCAACAGAATAGGTTGAAACCAACTGACCAGACGCTTTGTCGAAGTATTCTGTTTTTACCACTTTCTTTTTCTCGTTCAACGTTTCAAGCATGTACACTTCTTTTTCATTGCGCATGATGCTTCCAGCAAGATTCAATGAATATCCGAAATCAGCCATGTGATCGCGAAGGAAGAAATCTGCTTCCATTTTCGCTTTCAAAATATCGGCAGGTGCAACAGGAGCTTCTTTGCCCATAGACTTCATCACTAAATTCGTTCCGTCGAAAATCTGCGTAGACAATTTCATTGGTCCCATGCTTACTTCAACACGAAGCATTTTGTTGTCGAAGGTCAAAGTTTCAATGTTTATCGAAGTTCCTTGAACGCTCATCTTACCCTCTTGCTTCATTGATTTGACTTTCTTGAATTTGTCTTTTCCACCGCTTGCAGCATAATAGGCTTCAACAACAGTAGCTGCGGTAACACCAGCAGCTGGAGGAATAATTCCTTTCGATACACTTCCGTCTGTGTTGAATTGCATAACCTCTCCGTTCTTGCTGAACGGTTTCAACTTGTCTAAGATGTCTTTATTTCCAACTACAGAAATGTAACAGTTGTTTGCTTTTAAGTATTTCTTAGCAGCAGCTTGAACGTCCTCCGCAGTGATTGCGTTCAATCTTTCCAAATAGGTTTCGTAATAGTTTTCAGGAAGATTGTATTTCGAAATGTTGTAAGCGAATTGTGCAACTGTTCCAGGGTTCTCAAGTCTTCGAGCGAATGCTCCAGACATAATACTCTTCGCAGACTTCAAGGTTTCAGCAGAAACCGCTTCGTTGCAAAGGCGATCCATTTCGAACAACAATTGCACAATGGCGCTGTCGGTTACTTCGTTGCGAACGCTTGCACCTGCACTGAAATTTCCAATTACATCATCTGGACTCATAGAAGAATAAGCACCGTAAGTATACGCTTTGTCTTCGCGAAGATTTTGCATCAAGCGTGTTTGGAATCCACTTCCACCTAAAATGTTGTTTAATACTGTCGCAGCTAAATAGTCTGAAGAAGTAATGTTCAACGGCACCGCATAGGTCACGTCAATAACGCTTTGCACAGCACCAGGCATTGCTACGAACGCCACTTGATTGGCTTTCAATTCAGCAGGAGCAGGGTAGGTTCTAGAAGGAACTACGTTGCCTGTCCACTCCCCGAAATATTTTTTCGCAGAAGCTAATGCTTGATCCGGAGTTACATCTCCAACAACAACAAGCGTTGCAACGCTTGGCGAGAAGTAGGTTTGGTAGTAACCTAAGAGGTCTTCACGTGTGATGTTGTTCAGGGTGCTTTCGGTAACGAATTCTCCGTAAGGGTGACGTGCACCGTAGCGCACCACGTTTCCAATTTTATCTGAAACCGCATTTGGATCGGTCTTTTCGCTGGTCAAACCAGAGATCATTTGCTTTCTTGTTTTCTCTAACTCTTCAGCAGGGAAGCTTGGGTGAAGCAACACGTCTTGCATAAGTGCAAGCAACGTTTCGCTGTGCTTGCTTAAGCAAGAACCTGAAACACTTGAAGAAGAAGTAGAAAGCTGTCCACCAATGAAATCAATGGCTTCGTCAATTTGTCCTTTTGTCTTAGTCGTTGTTCCAGAAGAAAGCAGATCACCTGCAATAGAAATGTATCCGGCTTTGTTTCCTTCTGCTATCGGCGTAAGGTTCAACGAAAGAGAATAAGTCACGCTTGGAAGTTTGTGGTTTTCAACCACAATCACTTTCATTCCGTTATCTAGTTTGAAGGTCGTTGCTTTTCCAATTTGAATTTTTGGAGCAGGACCAGGCTGAGGAACAATACTTCTGTCGATTGGAGTCGATTTCGGTGTTGTTTTCTTTGAAGGTTGCGCAATGGCTGTAGAAACAAGCAATGCGGCGAGTAAGGTGTATATGAATTTCATTTTAATTCGAATCTTAGTTTGCAGAAAGTTTAGGGTCGTTTAGGAAGTACAACACCACGCGGTTTTCAGGTGTGTAGTACTTGCGCGCAGCTGCACGCAGGTCTTCACGAGTCACCTTCATGTAACGTTCAATTTCAGTATTAATTAAATTGGCATTGCCGAAATAAGTGTGATAGTTCGCAAGGCTTTCCGCAATTCCTGCCATAGAACTATTGCTTGAAACGAATGTGCTTTCGATTTGATTTTTCAATTTCTCGAATTCTTTTTCCGTTACCAATTCCTCTTTCACTTTGTCGAATTCCTTGTTCATGCCGTCTTCCAAAGTCTTTGGATCAACACCCATGTTCGCTAGACCGAAAGCCAACGTCAATCCTGGATCTTCTAGGTTGAAAGTGAAGGCACCGCAGTACAACGAAAGCTGTTGCTCTTCCACCATAGCTCTGTTTAGTCGAGAACTTTCTCCGTTTGAAAGCAGTATATTCAGCATGTCTACGGCATAATATTCAGGGGTTCCTTGCGCAGGAATGTGGTAGGCTTGAACAACCATTGGAAGTTCATCTTTTCCGAAGATAGTATCGCGCACCTCGCCGGTGTTGATGTCTTCTTTCACGGTTGGACGTGGAATAGCGTTTGTTCCTTTTGGAATATCGCCGAAGTATTTCGCGATAAGCTTTTTCGTTTCTTCAACGTTCATGTCTCCGGCTAGCGAAAGAATAGCGTTGTTTGGAACGTAGAATGTTTTGTAGAAGTTCACGAAGTCTTCGTCTTTCGCTGCGTTCAAGTCTTCCATGCTTCCGATTGGAGACCAAGCGTAAGGATGTTTTTTGTAGGCGTGTTTCAACGCTTCAGGAAGAAGGCTTCCGTAAGGTTGGTTGTCGTAACGCATACGCTTTTCTTCTTTCACAACTTCGCGTTGTGTTTCAATTCCTTTGTTTTCCACTTTCGCGTGAAGCATACGCTCGCTTTCTAACCAAAGGCCTAATTCAAGCTGATTGCTTGGCATAAGATCGTAATAGAAAGTTCGGTCTTGTGTGGTGTTTGCGTTTAGTCCGCCACCAGCATTTTCAACATATTTCGCGTATTCGCCGCGACCAATGTTATCTGAACCTTCGAACAACAAGTGCTCGAAGAAGTGCGCCATACCTGTTCTTCCAACTTGTTCGTTCTTCGAACCTACGTGGTAAAGCACGGTTACGGCTACGATAGGGGTGCTGTGATCTTCATGCAGAATTACGTGCAAGCCGTTTGGCAAGTCGTATTCAATGAATTTGATGTTTTGTGCTTGTGCAGCGAAAGTGCTGAGTAAAGCAACAAAGAGAATTACTTTTTTCATGTGTTAAAATATGGTTTGAAATACCGCTAGCGAAGATACTAAAGCAGAGCTTAGGTTGCGAAGCAAAGATTCGCGGAGCGAAAGGTTCTTGTTAAGAAAGATTCGTTTACGAAAGATACACGTTGTGTAAGATTCATGGAATGAAAGATTCGCGGAGCGAAAGGGGGGCGACTTTAAGAAGTTATTTGTCATTTAATCCTATTTCATATCCGAAGAATGCTGCGCATAATCCGAGGTGAATTATCAGTGCTGCCTTTTGCCAGAGCGGACGTTCCTTCCATGTTTGATTTGGGTTGAAGGGGTCGAAGGCTAGCGCCACACCCAATGAAATTGCTCCTTCGCTGAATTCGCCACGAAACGCCTGATAGATGCCAAGTGCTGTGAATCCAATGTAAAGGAAACGCATGATTTTCTGATTGCTTTTCATTTTTTTATTATTTGTTGAAAGAGTTTAGTTTGAGTATTTCATTGCTCCACTTCACAGCCGAAAGTCCAACTTCTTGATTGTATTCATCGAACAACTGCTGAATGTGTCCATTTGCGAATTTGTCATACGCTTCTTGCATGGTGCCCGATTTCGCGAAGTAGTGGTCTGTAGATGGGTAGGAGATGAGCGTGGCATTTCCGGGGTGGAAGTGGTTTACGGTATTCACGATTTGTTGGTGGTCGGCTTTCGAAAAGGCTTGGAAATCTGACTCTCCGAATTGAACCAAAACTTTCGCAGTTGTGTTCTTCCAATTTTCCAGATGCGGATAGTCTTGTATCTGTCTCCAGTATTCGGCGTTGCGATCGTAGATTTGCCCTTTTCCATCATACCCCCAAACGCTTCTTAATACAGAGTCTACTTTTGCATCTTTGGCCATTTCTTCGAGGCTTTCCTTCTGAACGAAATACCTGTAATTCAAATCGTACTGCTCGACAACAGATTGCTCCACTTCAATGGGATTCATTCCGGCCAATGCGTTTTGAACGCGATACATTTCCAATTGATATTCAAACCAAGACTTGGCAGTGGTTCCGTAAACGACTACGCCAGCTGCGTTGTTTTTAGCGCTAATTGCAGGAACGATGATTCCTCCCATGGAATGACCAACAATAATAATTTGATTGGTGTCGACGTACGAGAGTGATTTCAGTTTTTTCAATCCGACTTCGAAATTTTCAATCTCATCCATTAAATCACAAGACTCGCAAGGCGGCGTGTTCTTACTGTCGCCCAAACCGCTTTTTTCAATACGCATGGTCGTATAACCAGCATCAACGTAAGCATCAATAATTCGTTTATACGGATGGTCGTTCGTTAGTTCGTCAATAGAGCTGCATGTATATCCCGGAACGAAAAGCATGGCGGGCATTTTGTTTTCTTTGAAGGGCTTGTTAATGATCACACGCAAATGCCCACCTCTGAAATTGGCTTCGTCGTAAATCACTTCCGCATTGTCGTCTGTTTCGAATGGACGCGCAACAGCTTTTGCTTTCAGCGTGATTTTCTTTTTACCTCGCAGTACAGAAAGTTGAACTTCTTGTCCGGGTGTGTAGTTGAGAAACATCTTCGTGAATTCTTCCGAAGACTTGAAATCTTTGTCTCCGATTTTAAGTATGATGTCGTTTTCTTGAAGCTTCAATTCAACGCTGGTACCTCTTAGGACCTGCACCACT
>JBJOPP010000031.1:0-3216 GCA_046050685.1 Bacteroidota bacterium | reverse complement strand
CAGAGCGAGCTCGCAGCTGGATTGGAGCAACGCAGTTATAATTATGCATTAAAAACTAACCAGTTCCCGAGCCCTTTAGGGCGACATGAGTATTGCCCCCACAGTAGGTGGGGGAAAAGGTTCTCGAATAAATCTTTTACATAAGACATAGAGCTAACTTCAAATTCTCTCCCCCAGCTTCTCTGGGGGCATTACCCATGCCGCTCGCAGAGCGAGCTCGGAACAATCTTAAAAATTTATCAATTGTATCATAAATAAAATTCTTCGGCAAAAAAAGAGTACTCCTTCGTCCTCGTCCCATCTTCATTCATAAGAACAAGATCCGATTCGTCAAGAGGTTGTTCAATTCGATAAAACTCTAAGATGAAACGAATGGCGGGTTTGTCGGCGCGAGAGAAGATGGTGCATTTCTTCACCAAGAAAAAATTCGACAATTCACTTTCGCGTTTCCATTCGTCATAAACTTCAATAGGAATAATCACATTCACCCTGCCGGTTAACTTTCGAGCACGTTCCCAAAAGCGCTTGACCCAATCGTTCACAGCATGACGAGCGGCATTGCGCGCTTCGTCTGGGGCTTGTAAACTGTTCTGAAAAAAAGGAGGATTAGAAACTATCCGGTCGAATTTCACTGGAGCCTGAAGCTTGAAAAAATCAATCTCGTCGGCCATGAGCAAAGGTGCAAATTTCGAAGAGCCGAAATTCTGTTGCGATTCTTCCACGGACGGAGCATGAATGTCAATAGCCAATACACGATTTCCTTTCTGCGCCAACATGAGCGCTACAACGCCACATCCTGTTCCTACTTCTAAAATCTTCTCTTGTTTTTCTGTTTGAATGAAAGCACCGAGCAACACCGCATCTGTTCCCACTTTCATGGAAGAGTTGCTGTGTTCTACTTTGAATTGCTTAAACTGAAAACTCATGACTTGCGCTCGTGCCAAGCTTCGTAGCCCTTCGTGTCTTGAACCTTTCGGTCGGCAGGAATTTCACGAAGCGGTTCAACAGGACGCAAAGTATTTCGACATTCTTCAGGAAGACGCTGATACCAGCCTGTTCCTTCCGTCTTCCATTCCAACATCTGATCGCTCACCTCTTTCACTTTCTTGGCTGGATTTCCAACCATAACACTTCTTCGTTCCACTAATGTTTTTGCAGGGACAAAACACAAAGCGCCTATGATGCATTCTTCTTCCACAACAACATCGTCCATTAACACTGCATTCATTCCCACCAACGTGTTTGCGCCAATCTGCGCACCGTGCACAATGGCACCGTGGCCGATGTGTGCGTTCTCGCCTAAGACAACAGTGGTTCCCGGGAACATGTGAATGGTACAATTCTCTTGAACGTTGCATCCATCTGAGATAACAATCTGTCCCCAATCGCCGCGAATGGCAGCGCCTGGACCAATGTATACGTTCTTTCCAATGATCACATTTCCCGTTACGGTTGCATTCGGATGAATGAAAGCCGATTCGTGAATGACTGGAATGTATCCGTTGAATTCGAAAATGTTCGCCATGTTATACGCGCTCTAAAACAACTGCATATCCTTGACCTACTCCAATGCACATGGTGCACAACGCGTACTTCTTATTGCTGCGAGCCAATTGCATGGAAGCCGTCTGAACCAAGCGTGAACCGCTCATTCCAAGCGGATGACCCAATGCGATAGCGCCGCCTTGCGGATTAATGCGCGCATCGTTGTCTTCCAATCCAAGCTGACGAGTACATGCCAACACTTGCGCCGCAAAGGCTTCGTTCAATTCTAAAATATCCATTTGATCAAGCGTCAATCCTGCGCGCTTCAATGCCAACTTCGACGCTTCAACCGGACCAATGCCCATAATGCGCGGCTCTACTCCGCTTACCGCAGAAGAAACTACGCGTGTCAACGGCGTTAATCCATGTGCATTCAATCCGTTCTCGCTTGCCATTAACAGTGCAGCAGCACCGTCGTTCAAACCTGAAGCATTACCTGCAGTAACGGTTCCTCCGTTTCTGAATGAAGCGCGCAATTTCGCAAGACCTTCCAGTGTGGTTCCTGCTTTTGCAAATTCATCGGTATTGAAAATAATTGGTTCTCCTTTTTTTGTTGGAATGGAAACGTTCACAATTTCTTCCTTCAACAAATCAATGGAAGCCGCTGCTTTCTGTTGCGACCACAAAGCGAAAGCGTCTTGATCGTCGCGCGAAATGTTGAACATCTCGGCCAAGTTCTCTGCGGTTTCACCCATCGCATCTACTCCGTACATTTCTTTCATTTTCGGATTCACAAAACGCCATCCGAAAGATGAGTCGAACATCTGCGCGTCTCTTCCGAAAGCCGAACTTGTTTTCGAAATCACCCACGGTCCGCGCGTCATGTGCTCAACTCCTCCTGCAATAAACACATCGCCTTCATTCGCATGCGCTGCGCGAGCCGCTGTTGCAACTGCACTCATTCCCGAAGCACACAAGCGATTCAAGGTTTCAGCAGGAACGGTATGCGGTAGTCCGGCTAACAAAACTGCCATACGCGCCACATTGCGATTGTCTTCTCCGGCTTGGTTCGCACATCCCATGAATACGTCTGAAATAACAGCGGGATCAAGGTTCGGGAATTTCTTCATGAGTTCCGATAAAGCAACTGCTGCTAAATCATCGGCTCTAACCGGACCAAGGGTTCCTCCAAAACTTCCAATCGCGGTGCGAACACCACCTACTACGAATGCATTCATATGTTTATAAATCTTCGGCAAAGATGAAGAAATATTCATGAATGTGAGGCAACTGAAGCTACTTTTCGAGCTTATGTTTGCAGTATGAATTCTGAACGTACAATTTTAGTTGTAAACGACGACGGCATTACCGCGAAAGGTATTCGTTCGTTGGTGGAAGTGGCCAAGAAATTTGGACAAGTATACGTGGTGGCTCCAGACAAAGCGCAAAGCGGAATGGGACACGCAGTTACCATTAATGGTATCATTCGCGTTCAAGAACAAAACATCTTTGGTGAAGGGGTTAAGGCCTATTCATGCTCGGGTACTCCGGCCGATTGCGTGAAGTTTGGCATTTCACAAATCATTAAGAAAAAGCCTGATTTAATTTTAAGTGGTGTGAATCACGGAAACAATTCCGCCACCAACGTCCTATACAGCGGAACCATGTCTGCAGCTCTTGAAGGTGCCATGGAAGGAATTACTTCTCTCGGGTTCTCGCTTCTAGACTATG
>JBJOPP010000030.1:0-6141 GCA_046050685.1 Bacteroidota bacterium | reverse complement strand
TGAAGAATTCGATGTTGTTGTGAATATGTCAGACATTCGAAGAGACACCTACCGCGCAAGTGGTGCAGGTGGACAGCACGTAAACAAAACGGAATCGGCTGTGCGTTTAACACACATTCCAACAGGAGTAATTGTGGCTTGTCAAGAAGGAAGAAGTCAGCACGAGAACCTCGATAAAGCAATGACCATGCTTCGTTCACGAATCTTTGAAGCGGAAGTGAATCGTAGACACGAAGAGCGTTCACGTATGAGAAAGTCGTTGGTAAGCACTGGAGATCGTAGCGCGAAAATTCGCACCTACAACTATCCGCAAGGACGTGTGACTGATCACAGAATTAATTTGACGTTGTACAATTTGGATGCAGCTATGAATGGCGAAATAGCCGAAGTCATTGAGGCATTGAAATTAGCAGAGAATACGGAAAAACTTAAGGACGGAAATTCATAAGATGAACAAAGCGAAATTGGTAGAGTTAATTCGTTCAAGAAAAAGTTTCTTGTGCGTTGGATTGGATACGGACCCGTCGAAGCTTCCAGCGGGTGTGAGCGCATTAGAATTCAATAAGGCAATCATTGACGCGACAAGAGAGTTTGCGGTGTCCTATAAGCCTAATTTGGCGTTTTATGAGGCCATGGGAAGACAAGGCTGGGATATACTTGAGGAAACCGTTGAATATATCGGAAATGAACACTTCACGATAGCAGATGCAAAGCGTGGTGATATCGGAAATACTTCAAGTTATTACGCGAAAGCATTTTTTGAAACATACGGATTCGACAGCATTACAGTGGCTCCATACATGGGCAAGGACAGTGTTTCGCCGTTCTTGCAATTTCAAAACAAGTGGGCTATCGTTTTGGCGCTCACTTCAAACGAAGGGTCTAAAGATTTTCAAACACAGAAAATAGGAGAGGAGTATCTCTTTGAAAAAGTTCTTCGCGATGTTGCATCTTGGGGAACCGACGAGAACACGATGTTCGTCGTTGGCGCAACCAAAGCCGAAAGCCTCGCACAGATTCGTCAAATTATTCCAAATCACTTCTTGCTTGTTCCTGGCGTTGGCGCGCAAGGTGGAAGTCTTCAGGAAGTGGTAAAGTATGGAATGAATAACGAAGTCGGCTTGTTGGTGAACGCTAGTCGTTCGATCTTGTACGCTTCATCGGGCGCAGATTACGCGAGTGCTGCTGCTGCTGAAGCGAAGAAGATGCAAGAAGAGATGGCGGTTTATTTATAATTTATCTTCCGGATTCCTTCTGAAATGAAAAACGGATAACACGATTATTTCGTTATTGGGTAGAACCTCAAAAATAACGACAAAAGGAAATTTGTTTATCACGGCCTCCCTTATGTTATTGAATTTAATAGGGAAAAGAAGTGGATTAGTTTCGAGTATTTCTAGAATTGAAAAGACTTCCTTAGTGAATGAATTTCCTAAATTTATTTGGTTGTTCTCATAGTAATCTCGAGCGTTTTCAATTTCTTGAAATGCTTTTTCTAGTATAACTACTTGAAATTTTCTCATTGAAAAAATTAGCTCTCGCCTAGTTTTTTCTTTGCTTCAGCCAATGAAAGACTCGACTCAGCGCCAGCTTGATACTGCACAGATCGTTGGATCATTTCTTCTTGTTCCTTTTGTGAAAGCATACTAGAGCTATTCTCGCGGTATACCTCAAGTAATTTGAATACAACTTCAAGTACCTTACTATCGGCTTCTTCTATATATTCATGAACTTTCGTTCTTAGCGCAGCTATTGTCATAATCTCAAAGTTTGATAATCTAAGTTAATCAAATTAATTGATAGAATGTTCTCTAACCATACAATACGTCTTAAACCCACTCACCACGCGTTCTTCATGAACCCGAAACCCAATGCGTTCGTAGACGCGTTTGTTTTTCTCAATGGTCGTTTCAACCAAAATGGGTAATTGCTTTTCTTGTTGAAATTGAAATAAGGCATTGCGTAATTCGAAGATTGCTCCGTGTCCGCGTGCAGATTTTCGAACAGCCAAGTAACTGCAATGAATGAAGTTTTTCCATTGCGAATGAAAGCGTTGAACTTCTTTCTTTCGTTTCCAAACACGCAGTAAACGCAAAGGCCCAATACCAAATAATATGAGCGAAAGCTCAATGTGAAAAGCTGGAGAGCGCTTGTCCTTCGCTTCGAAGAAGCAGATGATTCCTTCGTTGTTTGAATCGATAAACACTCCTTGGTTGCGGCTTGCTTCAGAATATAAAAAATGAGCAACAAGCCAAACCTTGAAACGAAAAAAGCCCTTGCGTCCAATCGAAAAGATAACAGATCGATTGTCTACAAGGGTCTCTTTTAATAAGTCTAACGCCTTCACAGGTTCAGTTGTTAGGCATTCCAAGGATATGTATAATGCGCAGGAGTAACGAACGTTTCTTTAATCGTTCTCGGAGAAACCCAACGCAACAAGTTCAAGTAAGATCCGGCTTTGTCGTTGGTTCCACTTCCACGAGCTCCGCCAAACGGCTGCTGTCCTACAACTGCGCCCGTTGGCTTGTCGTTAATGTAGAAGTTACCTGCTGCATTTTCCAATACACGCATCGCTTGATCAATCGCATAACGATCTTTAGAAATAACGGCTCCTGTTAACGCGTAATCACTTGTCTCATTCACCAAATGCAAGGTGTCTGCCCACAAATCATCTTCATAAACATAAAGCGTTACAACTGGACCGAAGATTTCTTCTTCCATTGTGCGGAACTTCGGATTGGTAGTCACCACAACCGTTGGATCAACGAAGTATCCAACTGAATCGTCGTAGGTTCCACCAGCGATAATTTCAGCGTCGCTTTGCGTCTTAATGTATTCGATGTATCCTTTGATTTTATCAAACGATCTACGATCAATAACAGCGTTCACGAAGTTGGTGAAGTCTTCTGGACTTCCAACGGTAATTACTTTCAAGTCGCTAATTAATTTCTCTTTCACCGCAGGCCACAACGAGCGAGGGATGTAGCTTCTACTTGCTGCAGAACATTTTTGTCCTTGAAACTCGAATGCACCGCGAACAATAGCTGTTGCAACTTCTTCTGCATTTGCAGACGGATGAGCAACAATGAAATCTTTTCCACCTGTCTCTCCAACAATACGCGGATAAGTTCTGTACTTATCCAAGTTGCTTCCAATCTCTTTCCACAAGTGTTTGAACACTGCGGTAGATCCAGTGAAGTGAAGTCCTGCGAAATCTCTATGAGAGAATACAACGTCTCCTGCAACCGGTCCGTCAACGGTAATCATATTAATTACCCCGTCTGGTAATCCAGCATCGCGGAACAATTCCATAATTACATGCGCGCTGTACACCTGCGTATCTGCCGGTTTCCACACACACACATTTCCCATCATAGCAGCACTTGCAGGCAAGTTTCCCGCAATGGCAGTGAAGTTGAATGGAGTAATGGCGAAAACGAATCCTTCTAATGGACGGTATTCCAAACGATTCCACATACCCGGTTGAGAACCTGGTTGCTCGTTGTAAATCTGTTGCATATACAACACATTGAAGCGAAGGAAATCGATGAACTCACAGGCCGCATCAATTTCAGCTTGATGTGCATTCTTTCCTTGTCCCAACATAGTCGCTGCGTTCATGCGGTCTCTGTATGGACCAGCCAATAAATCAGCAGCACGCAAGAAAATAGCTGCGCGATGCTCCCATGGCAATTGCGACCAACGCTCGCGTGCCGCTAAAGCAGTGTCAATGGCTTGGATCACATGGTCTTTCGTTCCACGATTCAAATAGCCCAATACTTTCGCATGTTCTTGCGGAGATGTAAGTGGAAGCTTTTCTTCAGTGCGAATCAATTCAGATCCGATGTACATGGGAACATCTATAGGTTCCTGATTGTACATTTTTTTGTACATGGCTGAAAGCGATGTACGCTCTGCACTTCCCGGTGCATATCCTTTTACAGGTTCGTTAACAGGAAGTGGTACTTGAAATACTCCTTTCGACATATCTTATTTTTTTGGTGCAAGGAAACCGTAGTTCTTGCTGTAGTTTAACATTTGTTCTGCGAAGGTCTTGGTGTAACTCACCGTCACATCAATCATTTTTCCGTTTGAGTCTAACACTGGAGTCAGAATAGGATTTACAAATCCGTTGTATGGAGGAATGTTCAATTTCTCTGATCTAGCAAGCACTTCAGCGTGCAAGGTTGGGTCTACTTTCTTTCCGTAACCGTCGGCCAATGCTTTAGCGGCGTTGTAATCGCCTTGTGAAGTAATGCGTTGAACTTCGCGCAACAATTCACCCACTAGATCGCGCATCTTATCGTAATCGTTGATGTTGAAATACGTTTTGCCATCGCGAACTTCTCTCGAAATCACATTAGCAGATGCTCCTTTTTCAATGATCCAATTGCTTATCCAAGCGCGATTACGCATGTGCGCTTCAGCAATGTCTTCGCCCATTTTCAATCTTCTCATTTGAACCAACATGGCGTTACGAATGTATCCGTCGTATTCAGCTTTACCCACTTCCAAACTTTCCATCAATCCCATTTCAACCAACTTCGGATCCATGACATAGTAGAGGGCAACCAAGTCAGCTCTTCCTTCTTCAATGGTTGAAGCGAACTCTTTCAAGGTTTGAGAACTAGCAGATACGTTCGGCTCCAATTGTCCACTTGCGTGTCCAATAACCTCGTGCATGGCAGTGTGCATTTTTCCAGCAGTTGCACCGTGTTTTTCAGCACGTGCAATTTCTTCTTCGTCATTCGCAAATTCCTTCAACATGCCCGATCCACCGGCGTTGTTAGCAGCGTCTTCAATGTTTCCTAAACTCACGCTCTTCGAACCGTGCATAGCTCGAATCCACTGTGCATTCGGAAGGTTCACTCCAATTGGGGTAGACGGATTTGCATCGCCAGATTCACCAGCCACGTTCACCACTTTGTAAGTAATTCCTTTTACTTCTTTCTTCTTGTGTTCAGGAAGGATAGGGGAGTTGTCTTCGAACCATTGCGCATTCTGCATCATTACTTTCATGCGATCACTTGCTTCGAAGTCGTTAATCTCAACTACAGATTCATATGAACCACGCTTTCCAAGAGGGTCGTTGTATACCTCAACAAATCCATGAATGAAATCAATATCTCCTTCAGTGGCTTTTACCCATTGAATATTGAAATCGTCCCAAGTGCGCAAATCTCCAGTTGTATAGAATTCAATCAACTTGCGAAGTGCAACGGCTTGCTTGTCGTTTTCAGCAACCTTTTCGGCTTTGTTCAACCAGAATACCACCTGCTCCAAAGCAGCGCTGTATTTGCCTCCTACGCGATATACATCTTCCACAATAACCCCGTTTTCTTTGCGAAGGTTTGCGTTAATGCCGTAAGACAATGGAGCGCGATCGCCCGCAACTTCCTTCGATGCATAATAATCAAAGGCTTCTTTCGTACTAACGCCTTCGTAGAAATTCACAGCAGAATTTTCAACCAATCCTTTCGATGCATCGCTTTCAACTTTCATGTTCGCAACGTTCGGATTGAAAATTACTTCCATAATTTCTTTTGAAACCTGCGTGCTAGTAGCAGCGCAGAGTGTAGTGAAATATTCCTTGCTGAATTTTGGCGTGTGCTTAATGTTACTGTAGTGGTGATGAATACCGTTGCTCATCCACAATTGCTTCAAATACGTTTCAAGATTCAACCATTCTTCAGACGTTTTATCGCCGTTGTAATTCGTGTAAACTTTTTCGAAAATGCTACGAACTTCCAAGTTGTACTTGCAGTTCTGGTCCCACATAATGTCGCGTCCCGCAAGGCCTGCCTGCGTTAAATAATAAACGAACTCTTTCTGCTTCGTCGTTAACTTATCGAATCCGTCTAGCTTGTAGCGAAGAATGCGGATGTCCGCGAAGCGATCCACTTCGTATTCAAACGGTCCGTTTTCGGTTTCAGATTTTGGAAGCTGTGCAACCTGATCTTTAAATTGGAAATAGCACCATGCCGTTAGGCCAAGTGCAATGAATGAGGCAAGTAATATTCTTTTCATTGAAAATGATTTTCGGACACGAAGATAAGAAGGTTACCTTTGCCGAATGACGTTCGAAGAACTAAAGTTAACGAGACAGTTTTTAGATGCTGTAAATGAGTTGGGGTACGAGAC
>JBJOPP010000029.1:0-11909 GCA_046050685.1 Bacteroidota bacterium | reverse complement strand
GCTCCAGCGATAACTACGAAGTAAGCCAATACTTTCCATTCGGCTTTCAAGAATGCCATAGCACCCTTCGCGATGTAACCTGCAAGTTCTTGCATGTTCTCGTCACCAGCATCTTGCTTGGTCACCCATGCAGACTTAATAGCCATGAACAAAATTCCAAGCAGACCTAACGCTGGAATTGAATAGAGCACAATATCGCCCCATTGTAAGTTTCCCATAATTTATTTTTTACTGTTAAACGGGTGCAAAAATAGGTGTTTTTGCCTTAGTTGCAAAAACTAATTTACCCTGCTAATTGACCTTTATTTCCTGAATATCTTTCAGCAACTCGCGGGTGTCTTGCACAAAGGTTGAAATTTTCACTTTCTCCTCTGAATTTAAATCGTATTTCTCTGGATGAAGCTCCCAATCCGAAACAGGGACAGAATAATATCCGCGAGGACTTCCACCCATACGACACCAAAAAGGAACATACCCCCAAGTGTCCCATTGGACTTTATTACTCTTAACTTTTAAATGAAGAACAACTCCAATGCCTCCGTCTTTGTATCGTTCACGCTGATTGCTAATGAAGTTACCTAAGCTGTATGCAACAGGAACATTTTTGGTTGAATCGTTCTTGGGATGAAGAACTTGCATCGGTTGAACCACATGCGGATGAAGGCCAATGATCGCATCGGCTCCAGCATCTGCCAGCCATTGCGCCAATTTATCTTGCTCCGAATTCTCTTTCCGCTGATACTCTGTCCCCCAATGAATGTTTACAACCGTGAATTGTGCGCCACGCTCCAAAGCCTTCTTTAGGTCTTTTCTAATTTGAAGAGTATCGATCATATTCACCACATTCGGATGTTGAACCACCAAGCCGTTGGTTCCATAAGTGCAATTCAACAAAGCAATCTTCACCCCTTTCACCTCTTGTATTAGCGGATAATTTACATCCCTTGAAAGCGTGTCTGCAAACGTCCCTGTATGGGTAATTCCCAATGAGTCTAACATGAGTATGGTTCGCTCTACCCCTTTCTTTCCGCGGTCTTGCGAATGGTTGTTTGCTGTGACGAATATGTTGAAACCGGCACTTTTAATTCCTTCAGCAAAGGCATCCGGAGAAGAAAACTGTGGATATCCCGTATACGGTTTTCCAGCTAAAGTCACTTCTAAATTCGCACAGGTGTAATCAAATGAATGGACGAATTCCTGAATATGTTGAAACCAATGCGCATATTCGTAAATGCCTTTCGATTCATTAAATGCGGCACCAATCATAGGCTCATGGCCCATCATATCACCTACAAAGAATAGCGTGATGTCTCTAGTTGTGGTGTCCACACCTGCGAAAACTGATTCCGTATGCTCGGCTTCCAAATGCTTGTCTCCGACACTATAAATTCCGTAAAAAAACGAAAGCAGCACAAATAAAGAAATCCCACCTGATTTAAGCATATGTTGATTCGATTGCATGAAACAAATATATAACTTCAAGTCTATCTTTGCGCAGCATGAATCATAGCAGTCAACTCGCAACCCAAGCCCAAAGCACCATTCGATACAGTATTGTTGTCAATTTCATTTTATCAATAGTGAAATTTGCTGCTGGTATTTTTGGGAACAGTTTTGCGCTTGTTGCCGATGCGGCTGAAAGTTGGGTCGATTTCGCATCCTCTTTTTTGGTTTGGCTCGGACTGAAAACAGCAGCTCTTCCTCCAGATAAAAATCACCCATACGGACATGGAAAAGCAGAGCCCCTGTCTGCCATGTTCGTTGCAGTTTTCATGTTCAGTGTGGCGTGTTTCATTGTTTATGAAGCCATTCAGCATATTATTACTCCGCACGATTCACCGCATGCTTGGACCATAATCGTAGTCGTTGTTGTGCTTATCACCAAAGAGTTTTTATATCGATTCATGAAATTGAATGCGACGAAATTCAAGAGCAATGCACTCGCTGCTGAAGCCACACACCAACGCACCGATTCCATAACTTCCCTCGCCGCTTTGTTGGGAATAGTCATTTCATTGGTTGCAGGAGAAGGCTACGCTGCAGCCGACGATTGGGCTTCATTGCTTGCGGCTTATTTCATTTTACAACAAGCGTTTAAGGTTGGAAAGACTTCCATTTCTGAATTAATGGACGAAGCACAACCGGAAGAAATTGTCAATGAAATTCGAAACACAGCCCTTCAAGTCATTGGTGTAATAAGCATTAATGCATGTTTCGTAAGAAAGATGGGCTTCGAATGGTTCGTAGACATTCACATTGGTCTAAATGGAAATCAGACCGTTTACGAAGGACACGACATTGCCCACGAAGTGGTTGATAAAATCAAAGAAAAATTTCCGCAGGTTTACGATGTCCTAACGCACATTGAACCTCACGAAGACAGCGATCCTATCAGCTGATCAGTTGAAACGGCTTGTTGGTCCCCGGTAACCATGTTGCGCAATTGCCACATGCCTGACTTCACTTCATCTTCACCCACAACAACTACAAAAGGAATTTTGTTATCGTCGGCATATTTGAATTGCTTCTTCAACTTCGCATCGTCTGGATACATTTCACAAGAGATTCCCGCATTGCGGATTTGCTTCAGCAATTGAAAAGCTGCCGAAGTGGTTTCACCGCCGAACTGCACCAACAAGACTTGCGTACCCGAAGTGGCAGACTCCGGAAAAAGATTCAATTCGGAAAGCACTTCAAAAATACGATCCGCTCCGAATGAAATGCCCACACCTGAAACACCCTTCCAACCGAAGATTCCGGTTAAATCATCGTATCGTCCGCCACCGCAAATACTTCCCATTTGAATACCTTTCGCTTTCACTTCGAAAATGGCTCCGGTGTAGTAATTCAATCCACGCGCTAGCGATACATCGAATAAAAGTTCTCCTTTATTCAATCCTGCCTTCTCTACTTCATTCCACACAAAGGTCATTTCCTCTATTCCCTTCAATCCCGTTTCAGAATTTCCCAAAACAGATTTCAAGAAATTCATTTTATCGTTGAAGTCTGAAAGTCCGTTTAATGTCTTGAACGTTTGGAACGTCTCTTCAGGAATTCCCATTTCACTCAATTCTTTCTGAACAGCTTCCTCGCCTATCTTGTCCCACTTGTCGAGAACCACAGTCAATCCCATAAACTTGTCGGCCACTCCAGTTGCTTCAGCTATTCCAGCTAAAATCTTTCGGTTGTTAATGACAATTGAAAATCCTGGGAGATTCAAATTCGAAAGAACCTCATCAAAAAGTTGAACCAATTCCACTTCCACCCAAAGACTATCTGTTCCAACCACATCGGCATCGCACTGATAGAACTCTCTGAATCGTCCGCGCTGCGGGCGGTCTGCGCGCCACACCGGCTGAATCTGATAACGACGAAACGGCAATACCACAGAATTTCTGTTCATGGCTACGAAGCGCGCGAACGGAACGGTTAAGTCGTAACGAAGCGCACGGTCACAGATTTCAAAAGACAGTTTGCGCGAGTCTGAAAGTTTTTCTGAAGCGACGTCTTTTAAGAAATCTCCGTTGTTCAAGATTTTGAAAATAAGCTGATCTCCCTCTTCACCATACTTTCCGGTTAAGGTTGAAAGGTTTTCCATGGAAGGGGTTTCCAACGGTTGGAATCCGTACTTCTCAAATGCGGTGCGGATTACACCAAATAAATAGTTGCGCTTGCGCATAACATCTGGCGCAAAATCTCTTGTTCCTTTCGGTATTCCAATGGGTGTGCTCATAATTCAGAATGCAAAGTAAAGACTTGAAAGCCGTTGGGCAATAATTTTCTTTAATAAGAGTTCGGATTGTCGAAATACAACTGACTATCTTTGTTGCAATGAAAGGAAAACTGCTTTTGGTATTAATTACTGTGCTTTTTCTAGGGCTCGGTTCCGTGAAGGCGCAACTTCCTCCCAAGGTGGTTCAAGTTTCGGGTGTTGTATTAATTAGCGATTCTCTATTCCCTGCCGGGTTTGTGGCCATTTATAGGGCGAAGGATAGAAGAGGTACTTATTCCGGTCGTGACGGATATTTCACTTTGCCAGTAATGGTTGGCGACACGCTATTCTTTTCTTGCACAGGATTAAAAGATTCGTTTTTTGTTATTCCGGCGGATTCGAAAGACAATCAGCTTTCAATGGTTCAAGTCATGAACATGGAAAGCTACATGCTTCCTACAGCATACATTTTGCCTTATCCTTCGAAGACCAGATTGAGAGCTGAAATTCTGTCTCTTGATTTACCGGGCGACGAATATGTTTCTTTTCATCGTGAAGGAAACGATATCGTGAATTACGATGGAATGCTTGATTTCAGCGCGCAATCTTATCGTTCTGCTTCTTCGCAAATTCAAAACAGATACACCAACGGATTTTATTCGGGTGGAAATTTATTGAGTCAAGACGCTTGGGGTAAGTTTATGCGCTCCTTAAAAAGTGGTGATCTAGACTCTCAACAGTAAGAAATATGCGGAAAGGTATTTTATTCTTTTTTCTTGCATTCGTTTCCTCATATGCCTTTTCGCAATCTGCAACTTTAAAAGGGATTATTAAAAACAGCAGCGGCGAATCTGTTCCCGGTGTTATTATTACTTGCAAAGAATTTCCAACCGTTGGAACCTCTTCCGATAACCGCGGAAATTTCTCGTTGGTATTGAAATCTGAAACTACCTTAACCATTCTCTTCAAAGGACTCGGCGATGAACCTGTAGAGAATGTCTTCTACTTGAACAATGGCGATGTGAAGGAAATAGAAGTCCTTTTAGATAATTCATTAACGACAACAACCTTTGAAATTTTCGACAAGGGAAAACGCGAAGGTGGTTTTCGAGAAATTGATTTAAAACTTCCAACGAAGCTTCCCGTTATGAATCAGGGTATTGAAGGGTACTTGATTCAAGCGGCGGTGAACATGCCTTCGGAATTGAGTTCGAGCTACAGTGTTCGCGGAGGAAGCTTCGACGAGAACTTGGTCTATGTGAACGACATTCAAGTGTACCGTCCGTTTTTGGTTCGAAGTGGTCAACAAGAAGGATTGAGTTTTCCGAATCCGGATATGGTTAGTTCCATCAACTTTTCTGCTGGTGGATTCCAGGCGAAGTATGGCGACAAGATGTCTTCGGTGTTGGATATTCAATATGCCCGTCCAGATAGTTTAGGTGGAAATTTTCAAGCGGGTCTATTGGGAACTCAATTGCAATTGGGCGGTTGTAACAAGAAAGGAACCTTCACGCATAATTCAGGATTTCGATACAAGAATTACGCATATGCGTTGAATTCATTGGATGTTGCCGGAGACTATAAGCCTCGCTTCAACGACTTTCAAACCTATTTAACCTTTCGTCCGAAAACGAAATACGGACCTTGGGAATTCAGTTTCTTGGGAAACTATTCAAGCAACCGTTACAATTTCATTCCACAAACCAGACAGACCGATGTGGGAAGTATTAACGAGGCCTTGCGTTTGACGGTGTATTTCGAAGGACAAGAAATTTCGAAGTACGACACCTACTTCGGAGCGTTTTCAACTCGATACAATCCAAATGAGCATTCTCAATTGCGCTTAACCTTCAGTGCATTCAACACCATTGAAAGTGAGAAATTCGATATACTTGGAGCTTATCGTTTGGATGAATTGGATCGTGATTTAGGCTCCGACAAATTCGGAAGTGTGTTAACCAATCGTGGTGTAGGTGCCTTCCTTGACCATGCCAGAAACGAATTGAATGCTCAAGTTTATCAAGTGGCTCACAAAGGTTTCGTAGACTATGTGAAGCAACACCATTTACTTGAATGGGGAATGGACGCAAACATTGAGCACATTAACGATGTGTTGAGTGAATGGACTCTTGTCGATTCCTCCGGATATGCCACACAGCATCCGCGTGATTCTATTGGATACATCGACCCAAATGCTCAAGGGAATCAAATCATTCCTATTCAAGATCGTGTTAAAGCTGACAATCAGATTACCAGCAATCGCGTGAATGCTTTTGTTCAAGACACTTGGCGACATGCCATGAAAAACGGTGCAACATTTACTGCAACAGCAGGACTTCGTGCCAATCATTGGACCTTCAACGATCAGACTGTCATTAGTCCGCGTATCAATGTGGCCTACAATCCGACATGGATTAAGCAACGATTGAATGAGAATGGGAAATTGGATTCTCTTCGTAAAGACATCATTATTCGTGGTGCTGCGGGTTATTATTACCAGCCTCCCTTCTACCGTGAGATGCGCGGTTTTGATGGAAAAGTGAATCCGAACATTCGTGCGCAAAAGAGTATCCATTATGTTCTTGGAGCAGACTATGTTTTCAATTCATGGGGAAGACCATTTAAGTTGGTGACGGAGCTTTACTTTAAGAAGATGGATAACATCATTCCATACGAATTGGAAAATGTTCGTCAGCGTTACTTCGCAGTTAACAATGCAAAGGGTTATGCTTACGGAACAGATGTCTTGGTGAATGGTGAATTCATTCAAGGCGTGCAGTCATGGTTCCGCATGTCATACTTGAAGACCATGGAAGACATTAGCAATGATTCGTATAACATTTATTTGAACAGCGACGGCGATACCATTTACAACGGTTATACCTTGAACAATGTCCCAGTAGATTCTATTACGCAGTATCCTGGATACGTTCCTCGTCCCACCGATCAACGCGTTAGTGTTTCCCTCCTCTTCCTCGACGAAATGCCGAACCACGAAGAGTATAAGGTTATGTTGAATTTTTACTTTGCAACAGGATTGCCTTACGGAATTCCCGATCAGCAGCGCTACAACGACGTTTTCCGAACACGTGCATATTTGCGTGCTGACCTTGGATTGTCGCGGGACATGTTTGTGAAACACAAAAATAAATTCTTCGACTCCGGAAACATTGCGCTTGAAATCTTCAACCTCATGGGCGTAAACAACATTATCAATCACCAGTGGATTGAAGATGTGAACGGCAGACAATACGGTATTCCTACTTATTTAACAGGAAGAAGGATTAATCTGAGAATGACGCTTTCGTTTTAATCTACTTCAGCGTAATATTCAAACTTTTACCAAAAGTAGCCTGCACAATTCGTGACAGTGTTCCCAATTCAATGTCTTGTCTTCCTGCTTCAATCTTAGTAATATAACTTCTTGAAGTACCTGAACGTCTTGCCACTTCAGCCTGAGTAAGTTCTGCAGATTTTCTCCACAAACGAAGCATTTCACCAATGTTAATGTTTCGAGTATCGTCAGGATAACTCAATTCATAAAGTGTATCAGGGCCTGGCCCATAAGGATAGAATTTTTCTTTACCTTTTAAATTGATTCCGGGAATTAGGACGTTATGCCACGTTAATGTTCCTTCTTCCAATGTCACTTTTTTAAACTCTTTAGGATCTTTTAATGGATATTCAAAATCTCGAGGTGTACTCTTCCAAACATTGTTGAAAATATCATTGAAGTCTAACCACCTATTTTCTCCATTAGAGAACAATACAGAAACCATCAACTTTGATTTAATTACTTCATTAATTCGAAGCACATGCGGTAATATCCGGGGACTGTAATTTTCAGCGTATTTAATATTCATAATTTCAAACGTGGATTTATTTTAAAAAACTCTTCCAAAAGCATTTGTCTATTTTCTTCAATGGACAATCTTTTCATTACTCTCTTTTGTTCTCTTGGTGGTAGCCAACCATCAATTATTTCAAGAGTAACCAAATTTACCATCAATTTATACTCGGCATATCTACAATGACAATGCGGAGGCAGATGGTCATTGGGATAAACTTGTATTTTGATTCCATAAAAAAAAGAAATTATTGGTGTCATAACAAAAGTAATAAAGTATCTAATTGAATACATAATTTTTCAAATGAAAAGTGAAGCTAGATTGTAAATCGGTAAGCCAACACAAAAGCCTATTCCTTTAAAACGCATAAATCATTACCTTTATCGAGTATGAAAAAACTTCTAATCCGAAGCGTCATTGCGCTCACAGCACTTGTGCTCTTATGCCTTGGAGCGGCATATTTTTGGTTGAATAGCAGCTTACCCATTTATTCCGGTGAAATGAAATTGGCAGGGCTGCATGAGCCGGTTGATGCATATTACGACGAGTTCGGAATTCCACATATAGATGCTAAAAATTCTGAGGATGCGTATCGGGCGCTTGGATATCTTCATGCGCAAGAACGATTGTTTCAATTGGAATTGCTGCGCAGAGCCGGAAGCGGAACGCTCTCTGAAATTATTGGAGAAGACATGGTGAAAGTCGATCGCATTTTTAGAACGCTTGGCGTTTCTGAATACGCCAAAAGTTCTGCTGCAAATTTTCAAAACAATCACGTCAACGATGAAATGTCGAAAGAAGTAAACGCATACATCGACGGTGTAAATCAGTTTATCGAAAACGGTCCTACTCCACCCGAGTTCACACTCATGGGCATTCCGAAAAGAAAGTTAACTGTAGAAGATATGTTCTGTATCAGTGCCGCAATGAGTTTCTCTTTCCAGATGGCAAATAAAACAGAGCCTGTGATGACGCATGTTGCTTTGAAGTATGGAACGGAATACCTCTATGACCTCGGATTGCATCACGATTCTACTGAATCGGAAATACGACATTTCGATAACCGTGGAGTTGATTCAAGTTTAGCGGTGTTGAATAATTTATTTTTGGAAGCCGAGCAAGCTCTTCCTGTTGCTCCCTTCGACGGTTCGAATTCATGGGCCGTTGCCGGAAGTAAATCAGCCAATGGAAAACCAATCTTTTGCAACGACACGCACATCGGTTACGGCCTTCCACAAACGTGGTTCGAAGCACATGTAAAATGTCCCGAGTTCGAAATAACCGGACATTTCCTTGCGGGTATTCCCTACGCCTTAATCGGCAGAACACCGAGCCACGCTTGGGGAGTTACCATGTTGGAACACGATGAAATGGATTTTTATTCTGAAAAAAGAAATCCGAATAATGCCAATGAAGTGTGGTACAAAGGAAACTACGTGCCCCTTACATTTCGAACCGAAGAAATAAAAATCAAAGGCAAAGAGAGTCTTGTGTTAACCATTCCAATTACACCGCACGGCCCTGTTGTGAATGATGTTTTTGTTGGAATGAATAGCACCACTCCCATCTCCATTTCTTGGATCTATACCAAAGTAGAGAACAAGACGTTCGAAGCTTTTCGCGAAATGAACTTGGCGAAGAACATGACTGAATTCGAAGCAGCTCTTCCTCAAATTCATGGACCTGGCTTAAACATTAACTATGCAGATGTCGAAGGAAATATAGCTTGGTGGGCTTGTGCTCACTTGGTGAAACGTCATCCTTCATGCAACTCGTGGGTCATATTGAATGCACGCGACACCTTGAACGAGTGGAACGGATATTATTCATTCCAAGAAAATCCGCGTTGTGTCAATCCTTCTTGGGGATACATCTACAGCGCGAACGACTGGCCAGGACCATTGGCAGACGGAACCTATTACCCTGGATATTACAAACCCCAATACAGAGCAGATCGTATTCGTAAATTGTTGGAAGGAAGCAACGCATGGACGGCTGAGAAAATGAAGGATGTATTAAACGACATTACATCCGATGTTGATGCAAGTATTCTAAAGCAACTTGAACCCATTGCCAAGAAAAGCAAATACTACGAAGATGTCGCTCCTGCGTTTCAATGGAACGGCGAATATGATCCAGAAGCCGCGGGACCTGTGCTTTTCAATCGTTTTATTTATTACTATCTAAAGTACACTTGCGAAGATGAAATGGGACCTGTGGTCTTCAACACCTTCCTTGAAACACACCAAGTGCAACGAACGATGTTGGATTTATTTCAAAACGAACAAGCCTTGTGGTGGGACAATGTGAATACACCAAATAAAGAAATCCGAGAAGATATATTGCTTCACGCCTTTGAAACAGCAGCTCAAAAGTTATTGAAGGAAGAAGGCATCGTAGAAAAATGGGCTTGGAAAAAAGTGTGCAAACTTGAATTGAAGCATCCATTGAGCGCTGTAGCCCTTTTCAAGCCCTTCGTAAATCGCGAAGAACTTCCTGTATGGGGTGGAAATGAAACCATTCATCAATCAGGCTTTAAATTGGACAGCACTGGAACTTACCACGTTTACTTCGGTTCTCAAATGCGCATCATTCACGATTTCGCGAACAATGAAAGTTGGAACATTACACCATCGGGACAAAGTGGACATCCGTTGAGTAAGCATTATCTTGATCAAGCCGAATTGTACCGCACACGAAAATTCAGACAAGAGTGGAACAATTGGGAGAAAATTAAAACATTCCCTAAGTTGCGCTTATCTTAGCCTCACCTCAAAAATTATTTATAAAATGAAGAGATTATTCATTGCTTCTTTTGCCCTATTCCTCGGACTTTCAGCCGTTGCTCAAGAGAAGAAAAACTTAACGCTAGATGAAGCGGTACTTGGACAGTTCAGACAGTTTTATCCCGAACAATTGCAATTGCAGTGGATCCCGGGAACAGATCGTTATTCTCAAATAAAAAACGATACGCTTTATAGCCAAGCAGCTATGGGCAAATCTAAGCCAACGGTTGAACTTACCTTGGCTCAAGTAAATAAGGCGTTCTTGGAAATAGGCGTCGAGAAAGCAGCAAGCATGCCTCGTTGGGAATGGATTTCAGCCAACGAAATTCATACTACAGCTGCAGCGGCTTCCGTAAAGAACAAGACGGTAGAAGTTACTTTCAGACTGAATAATAAAATGGCCATTCCTGTGAATGCCTATGACTCTAACGTTGAGAATGTCGATTTTCACAACAAAGGGAATGTAGCCTTCACGAGAGAAAACAATTTGTTTGTGAAGAGCGGAGCCGAAGAAAAACAAGTGACCTTTAATGTGGAAGGTATTGTAAGCGGACAAAGCATTTCACGCAACGAATATGGCATTGCAAAAGGAACGTTTTGGTCGAAAGACGGAAATCGTTTGGCTTTTTATCAGAAAGACGAAAGTGCGGTAACGCAGTATCCGTTGATCAACTACAACACCACTCCTGCAAGTGTAAACAACATTCGTTATCCAATGGCAGGTGATGCCAGCGAAAAAGTTAGTGTTGGTGTTTACGATGTGAAATCGGGTAAGACCGTTTTTCTTCAATTGAACAACGGAATATTGAACGACACTTTTTACGCGACGAATTTATCCTGGAGCCCCGATGAAAACTTCATTTTAATTGCTGAAATGAATAGAGCTACAACAACATGCAGCTTGAATGTATACAACGCCTTAACAGGAGAATTCATTCGTACCCTATTCTCTGAAACGGACAGCCGTTGGGTTGAACCAGATCAGGCGCCTTATTTCCTTTCGAGCACAACATTCTTGTGGTACACTTGGAAGAATGGTTTCCACAATTACTACCTGTATGATTTAACTGGAAACCTTAAAGCACAGACCAATGCGAATTTCGAATTACTTTCTATTTTAGGTTTAAGTGACGACAAGAAAACAATTTTCTTCGATGGAACAGGAACAACTCCAACAGAGCGTCACGTATACTCCGCTCCTACTTCAACATTAAAATTAACTGCCCTTACGAACGAAGCTGGAACACATACAGCCAAGGTTTCAACTTCAGGCAAATACTTCATTGACCAGTTCAGTTCGCTTTCAGTTCCAAATCGCGTTTCTATTTCTCCATGTGGAAAAGGACCGTCGAATGTTTTATTGAAGTCTGAAGACAAATTGAAAAACTACAACATTGGTAATACTGAAATCTTCACCATCAACGCTAACAACGGAACTCCTTTGTATTGCCGATTAATTAAGCCTTCGAACTTCGATCCTGAAAAACAATATCCAGTTGTTGTGTATTTATACAATGGTCCTCACGTTCAGTTAGTGACTAATTCATATTTGGGCGGAAGTTC
>JBJOPP010000028.1:0-6004 GCA_046050685.1 Bacteroidota bacterium | reverse complement strand
TACTGTAACCTTCACTGCGGACGGATCGGTTGCGTGCGCTACCGGATCTTATCAGCCATGGACCTATGATGTGAATTGTACAAACGGTGGTCCGCAGTACACTTGGGAATGGACGCCTTCTGCGAACTTGAACAACGCAGGAATTCCACAGCCTACCATGAGTTCTTTGGATCAGCAAACCACATATACCTTAGTTGGTTATCCTGTTGGACACCCTGATTGCGCAAGCACTGACCAATGTATTGTAAGCATTGACCCTGTTGGAGATCCTGGTATTGACAATTCAATAAACATCTGTTCGACGGATCCTGCTTTCCAAATGCTACCGCAACTTGGAGGTACTCCTGTAACAACAGGTGTATGGACAGACCCAAGCAATGCAGTCGTTCCGTTTGGAATTTTCGATCCATTGGCAATGCCTTCTGGAAACTACACCTACACCGTTACCCTTGGAACGTGTTCGTTATTTTCAACCTTGAATATTGCCTTCGCTGGTCCAACCACCATGACCATTGCAAACGACACTGCGATATGCTACATGGGCGATCTAAATTTAGATCAGTTGACTCAAGCATCTGGACAGGCTCCGTTCACTTATGAGTGGACCTACAACGGAACAGTTGTGGCGAATACACCTGACGCATTGATTAATCCTACCGTAAGCGGACAAGCTTGTTTAACTGTTGTAGATGACTGCGGATACACGATTACCCAATGTTTCAACGTAGATGTTGCTCCGGATGTAACGGTAACCTTTACTTCTCCTGACCCTTCGAAATGCTGGCCAGAGACGTTAACGTTAATCAACACCACCGATCCAACTTTGTATCAAAACATGGCTTGGGACATTAGCAATGGCGACCATGTGATTAACCAAGATCAATTGGATATTAACTTCCTAGCTCCTGGAACTTTCGATGTGACATTGTCTGTCGTAACAAGCATCGGTTGCACCTATAGCTCAACGATTCCAAACTTCTTAACATCGTTCGATCCTCCACAAGCTGGTTACATTGCAGATCCGCAGCCAACAGACGCGAACAACACTGTAATTAACTTCACAGATATGTCGTTGGGTAACATTGTAACATATGATTGGATATTCAACCTTGGCGCTCCGCTTGGAACTTCTTCAGCACAGAATCCAACCTTCACCTTCCCACAAGGAACAGGTGGAGAATATCCAATACGTTTGACGGTTACAGATGCAAACGGATGTACCGATTTCATTGAAGGAGAAATCATTATTCGCAACATCTTCCAATATTACATTCCGAATACCTTCACTCCGAATAACGACGGATTGAACGATGTGGTTTCTATGGTTGGAAGTGACATTGATGAAAACAAATTCAAATTGGAAGTATTCAATCGTTGGGGAGACATTGTGTTCAGCACAACCAATCCTGAAACTGTTTGGACCGGAAACACCTACAACGGCGCTTATTACTGCCCAGAAGGAGTTTATAACTGGACAGCAGTTGTGGTGTCTAAAACCACCGGTGAGCGCTTTGAAATTCAAGGACACTTGAATTTGATTCGCTAATAAAAATCTTTTTATTGAGGCGCCCTCTAGGATTATCTTAGAGGGCGTTTTACTTTCTATATGGCAGGCAATACAGTATTCGGTTGGGTAATTAAAAAGCGACTTCATCAAATGGAGTTGTTCAAGCAATACCCCATTGAAGTGCAAGAAGAAATTCGTCAAAAGTTAATTGATGAAGCCGCGCTTACTGCCTTTGGCAAAGCTCATAATTTCGAGAACATTCACACCCTTGAAGATTTCCGCAAGCACATTCCCTTGCGCTCGTACGAAGATCATTTTCCATACATAGAAAAAATGATTCAGGGGGAAGGAAACGTGCTGTGGCCGGGAAAGACCAAATGGTTTGCAAAGAGCTCGGGCACCACGAACAGTCGCAGCAAATTCATTCCTATCTCGAATGAAAATTTGGAAGAAGGACATTACAAAGGCGGAAAAGACTTGCTTGCTATCTTCTATCAACTTCGTGAAAATGCCGATTTGTTTTCTGGAAAAACATTGATTGTTGGCGGAAGTACGAAGATGAGTGAGGAAGAAGAAAATACCATTGGCGATTTAAGTGGAATTATTATTTCGAATTTACCGTTCTGGGTGGAAATGAAACGTGTTCCGCAACGTGAGATTTCACTCATGGACAATTGGGAAGAAAAGCTTGATGCGATGGCTTTGAACACCATGAATGAAGACGTGCGTGTTCTTTCCGGCGTGCCCAGTTGGACCTTACTCCTCTTGCGAAGAATTCTCGAACTGAAAAAGGCCAATCACATTCACGAGGTATGGCCGAATCTTCAGATGTATATGCACGGTGGAATAAGCTTCGCGCCTTATCGTGAGCAGTTCAATGCAATACTTCCAAATGGTACTACAGACTATTTCGAAACCTACAATGCGAGCGAAGGCTTTTTCGGAATTCAAGATCAATTGAATTCAAACGAAATGCTTTTGATGCTGGACTACGGCGTGTATTATGAATTCATTCCATTGGAGGAATTGGAAAAAGAAAGGCCTAAAGCTTTAAGCTTGGAAGAAGTTGAATTGAATAAAATATATGCGCTTGTTATAACCACCAACACTGGACTTTGGCGATACCTTATTGGTGACACCATTCGATTTACCCACCTCTACCCTTTCCGATTTCGAATTGTTGGAAGAACAAAACAGTTCATTAATCTTACTGGAGAAGAGCTCATGGTGGAAAACGCGGAAGCCGCATTGCGCAAGACTTGTACGCACATGAACATTCATGTGGTTGAGTTTACCGTGGCCCCTTCCTTCCCGAAAGAAAATGAAACCGCAGCGCATGAATGGTTCATTGAATTTGAAAACAACGACTTCGACTTTGATCGTTTTTGTTTTTTGTTGGATGAAAATTTACGCGACGAAAATTCGGATTACGACGCAAAGCGAAACACCAATTTGAATTTAGGATTTCCCATTGTTCATCGTGGAAAGAAAGATGTGTTTTACACGTGGTTGAAGTCTCGAAACAAATTAGGTGGTCAGCATAAAATACCTAGATTAGCGACAGATCGATTGTGGCTAGAAGAGCTAATTGAATTGAACCAATGAGAAAGTCCTTCACTGTTTTGTGCATGTGCCTATTTGCGTTTGTATTCCGCATACAAGCGCAACATCGCGTGCAGTGTGATGCGTTGGGAAACACTTACGAAATTTATTCCGATCACATAACAAAGCACAGTTCCAACTTCAACATAGATTATAGACTGAGTACCTTGCAATACGGAACTTCTGCGGTGTTGGATTTGACAAATCCGTTGGTACCGTTTCTCTTTTTTGAAGACCAAGGTTCGTTGGTATTCTTCGACAATGCTTTAAATGTTTTGGAGGACCCCATTTTTTTGAATGAGCGCTTTCAAGGACAGATAACGTGTGTGGCAGGATCGAAAGGCGATGCTTTTTGGATTTGGGATGCGAATTCTAGCACGTTAATTCGCACAAACAGGCAATTTGAAGTATTAAGTGAATCTGCGAATTTATCTTACCTCTTGAAGACCACTTTTCAACCCATGCAGATCGTAGAAAACGGTCAACACGTTTACTTAATTGATGCTGAAAAAGGAATTCTATTGTTTTCACTGTTCGGAAATTTAGAATTACAGACCCAACACTTTTCTACCCTTGACGCTGTGTACCGATGGAACGACTGCATTTATTTTCGCATGGAAAACAGGTTGTATGAATGGAAAAATAACGAACCTGAACCGCGCATAATGGGTTATTTCGATTTAAACAGTTTGAACGACAAAAACACGTGGCTAATATGCAACGGCGAATTGTTCTACATTCAGCGTGAGACGGGCGAAATGAGAGAAATACCCGTTATTGAAAACTTCGAGAAATAAGGCTTCGGAATTCCATATTTTTTCTCTACTTTCGAAACTGATTATTACCTAAACGAATTATGCATATAGCTATTGCCGGAAACATCGGTTCAGGAAAGACTACGCTCACGACTTTGATCGCGAAGCACTACAAATACACCGCTCATTTTGAAGAAGTAGATAACAATCCATATTTAAGTGATTTCTACAAAGACATGCAACGTTGGTCGTTCAACTTGCAAGTGTTTTTCTTGCGCAGTCGCTTCAGACAATTGATTGACATTAAGAAGAAGTCGAAGAAGATTGTACAAGACCGTACCATCTACGAAGACGCATACATCTTTGCTCCGAACTTACACGCTATGGGCTTAATGACCACGCGTGATTTCGAGAACTACACTGACCTGTTTGGTGTTATGGATGAATTCATTACTCCTCCCGATTTGTTGATATACTTGCGTGCATCTGTTCCGACATTGGTTCAGAACATTCAGAAGCGCGGACGTGAATACGAAGAAGCTATTCGTTTGGATTATTTAACACGTTTGAATGAACGTTACGAAGCTTGGGTTACGACCTACACAAAAGGCAAGTTGTTGATCATTGACATTGACAACAATCGCTTCCACGAAAATCCAGAAGATTTAGGAACAATCATCAGTGGTATTGAAGCGCAGTTGAACGGATTGTTCTAAGCGGATTTCACTTTTTTGTTCATCCAACCGTTTCGCGCGAGGGTTTCTACTGACGGTGGAATCCTGCGAAACACTAAGGTATCTTCTGTGCTCTGTGATTTGCTGAACTTGTAATCTTCAAGATTAAATGCTTGCAGATCTTCAATTGATTTGGGATTGGACTGAATAACGAAACGCGCCATTGCCCCGCGCGCCTGCTTGGAAAATGTTGGGATCGATTTCCAATCTCCACCACTCTTTTGAAGAAACTTGAAGTGAATGATTTTCCGATTGAAATTTTTCTGATCGACTAGTTTGAAATACTCGTCCGAAGCCAAGTTCAATAAAAATCCTTTTGGAGCAATTTCCGTTTCGAGTTGTTTCGTTACGGTTTCACTCCAGTAAGAATACAGCGTTTTCCCTGCCTTTGTTTTATACGGAGTTCCCACCATTAAACGATATGGAAGAACGGTATCCGTTGGCTTCAATATGCCATAAAAGCCACTCAGTATTCGAAGCGATGATTGCGCTTGTTTCCAATTCAATTTGGAAAAAGATTTTGCATCGAGTGACTTGAACGCCTCTCCGCTAAATAGCATGGCTGCAGGAATTCCTTTCGACAATTCTTTTTTATTCCAATTCTGAAATCGATCTCGCGTATTGGAAGCGATCTCTTCTGTGATTTTCATTTTACTCTTCCATTCATCAACACCAACCGTTTTCAATTCAGCACAAAGCTTTTCGGTTTGCGGAATAAATTGCGGAAGCGTTGCCTCTCCGATAAACTCGGGCGAACGTTCGTTCATGAGTTTCGAAGGAGAGAGAATGGTTACAAAAAAAGAAGACATTAGAAGTTTGGCTTTAACAAATATTGAGAATAGAATTTATCGATCTCCTCTACCGCTTCTTCGGCTGTATCAACAACGGAGAAAAGCATCATGTCTTCTTCGTTAATGTTGTTCTCTTCTTCTAGGATGGTCTTGCGAATCCAATCGACCAATCCTTCCCAGAAAGACTTTCCAACCAAAATGATCGGGAAGCGCCCAATCTTATAAGTTTGAATAAGCGTTAAGGCTTCAAAGAATTCGTCGAGAGTTCCAAATCCACCTGGCATGACTACGAACCCTTGGCTGTATTTCACGAACATAACTTTACGCACGAAGAAATAATCGAAGTTGATGCTCTTGTCGTAATCGATATACGGATTCGGATATTGCTCGAAGGGAAGTTTAATGTTCAAACCCACGCTTGCGCCTTGTCCGTCTTTCGCACCAATGTTACCAGCTTCCATAATACCTGGTCCACCGCCAGTAATAACGCCGTATCCCTTTTGCGTGAGCATGAAAGCTATTTCCTTCGCTGTTGAATAGTATTTGTTATCGGGCTTTGTTCGTGCTGAACCGAAAATAGAAACACATGGGCCAATGGCTGCCATGCGCTCGTAT
>JBJOPP010000027.1:0-7366 GCA_046050685.1 Bacteroidota bacterium | reverse complement strand
CAGACCTGGGAAATTGGTCGATTAAATTTCTTTTATGGAGAACTCGCCACTGGAAAAAGTAGTTTAATTAAACTGCTTGAACTATTTCCAAGCAACGAGCAAGAAATGAAAGAAGTGAAATACTTCCAATCATTTGGACCGTACGCAAATTTTGAAAACATCTTACACGACAAGAACAAACCGTTAAAGATTGCCTTTGAAGTACGCGCAGAAATTGGGGTATTTACTCAGACCTATGAATTCAAGCCAGCGCAAAAGAAAAACGAAGCGGTGCTCTCAAATTTCAACATCATATTCAACGAAGAAATCGTCTTCGAGTACACGAACGGCGACGGTCAGCTCTTTACACTTCCTACCTTGAACTTATTCGAAGCAGCAAGAGATTTTCTTTCAAGAAAAGAAAAAGATGCACCGCTGGCAGAGGACTGTCCTACGAGATCTGAATTACTCATTGCTGTATTTCGATTAGCAGATGATTCCAATTTTATTGGTCAAGCTGAACGTGAATTTTTTCAGCGAACTCCAGCGCTTAAGATGAGAAAAAAAGCTCCGAAGCAAGAAACAGATTTACCCTTCGAAGATTACTTCTTTCAACTTTTTGAAATAACCGAATTCAATGGACTAACCGATTTTGCTGAATCGCTATCCTGGTTTATCCGTCATTGCTTCTCTACATTGGGGCTCTACTTCCAAAGAAACATTCTCAACACAACGCATAACTACAATCGCTTCTCGCCTACCGCATTTAAAAGAATTGAGGACGGATATAAAAAGCTAGATGATTTTGAAATCCTTTCAGACACAAAAAAGATCTCGCCCATTTTTAAAGATTTCGGATTACCCAAGCTAATCAAGACTGAAATCAATGACAGCGAAGGAAACAACTATGGATATTCTTACCTCTTCGAGTACGCAAACAAGAAACGCGTTCAGTATTACCAGTTGAGTTCCACGGAACAGCGAAAGGTGTTCATGCTTACGCAGATTATTGCCCATGCCGATATGCACTGCGAATTCAATTTTCACAACGACCTCGGTTGGATGTACATAGATAATTTGGAAAACCTTATGCCGGTGAATGAATTAGGCTCCTTTATAAAAAACCTCTTTAAGCATTTTCCTAAATACTATTTTTTCTTCGAAACGCGAGGCACGCACGTTGAATCGCTGACCAAAGAACTTATTCGTTCAAGGAAAATTAAGAAGTCCGACATCCGAATTTATCACTTCATTAAAAATAAAAAAAACCACACATCGCATGTAAGTCAGCACACCGTTACTAAAAGAAACGAAGTCTTTCCTTCACTCTATAACGCGCATAGAATCGAGGAAAATTGGAAACGAAAAATCCCACTTCAACTTCACTTCAATTAAAAAAAACAAGGTTGTGAAAACTTTACTTACCCTTCCTCACAACCACATCTTTGCCGAAATAATTAAACAAAATGAATAAACAAAACGCAACCCATTACCACATTGTCTTGGACAAAAGTGGCAGCATGCAATCGCATTACAACGAAACCCTTGAAGGTTTGAATGAAAAGCTTCATTCAATAAAAGCCATTCAAGAGCGCAACTTAGATCAACCCATTTACGTGTCGCTTACGTTATTCTCAGACAGTCCCGAATTGGTGTTTGAAAATCTTCCTGCGGCTGAGCTTCCTGTGTTAACAGAGAAAGACTATGTCTTAGACGGAATGACCGGATTGCTCGACGCCATTGGCACGGTAATCAATCGCATGAAGTATGCAGTAGGACGTGACTTAAAAGAAAAGAACGGCACTGTTATGATTGTGATTTTCACAGATGGAGGAGAGAATGCGTCACGTATGTTTAAATTCCCAGAGATCTCTTCTTCGATCAAAGAATTGGAAGCAACGGGCAACTGGAACTTCGCCTTCATTGGGGCAGACATAGATGCTTGGGGCGCTGCGAGTAGACTAAACATGCAACAATCTCGTGTTTACTCTTCACAAAAAGCAAACATCAAAGACACCATGCACTTTGCTGCCGACGCATTAGAAAATTCCATTCATCAAAAAAGATCTGGAAAAAATTGGGAAGGTTTTGGTGAGTTTTAATTATTAAATTTATCGTCATGCGAACACGGGTTCATTTATTAAAATCAGAAGAAGTAGACAAAGCAGCCTACCACGAAATCTTGCAACAACTGCAATCGTTTTCGGGTCCGCTTGAATTTGTATCTACCATAGATGAACCCGTGTTTGAAGACGATGAAAGCACGTCATTCGAAACATATCTAAAAGAAATTCGTGACACATCCTTGCCCTTGCCGGAAGATCTAATTGCAAAAAGTCCGATGTATTCTATTAAAAGGCAAATTTCTTCGGAGATGGCTCGATTCATTGAAGCTCCAGAGAAACTCACTCGCTTAAAATGGGACGATATATTCGAAAGGTGTCAGGCTTTTCGTAAAGCGAATGACATTTCAGAATTTGAATTTGTCATTCTCCTTACCGACAAAGGAAATGAATACAATTGGTTCGCTGCTCCAAATCCCAAAGGAGGACGAGACGGCTTTGTTCAAACATCTGGACTTGGATTCTACCTACCTGGATTATCTCGAGCGAGTATCGTCTATTTGATCACAACGCATATTTTGCGACATCTCATGTTCACAGATATTCGTGAGATGTCTGAAGGGGTTCATCAAAAATCGGTCGGATGTATGAATGATTTTTGTGGAAATAAAACGGAACTCATTCTGAAAATTCGAACTGCCGATTTATGTTCAGATTGTGTGAAACAACTGGAGAAAAAACAAGTCGATCCACTGCTCGCGAATCAAGCGTTTGAAATCATGGAAGCCATGCGTGGTGAAGTCTTATTCAGAGACCGTTATTCTCTGTTAAAGAAGCCCAGTCGCATGAGCATTTCTGGTCCGAATTATAAAATTCAATTTCCAGATCTTGCGAACATTGAATTGAAGCTCGATAAGATTGAAAAAACCATGTTCTTATTTTTCTTGGGCAAGCCCGCTGGTGTTAAATTGAACATGCTCGACGAACATCGTGAAGAACTCATTGAACTTTACCTGAAGGTAAGTCCAACGTCAGACAGAGCAACAGCCACCAGAAGAATTAGCGAGCGAACCGACAATACAAACACTCAGAAAATTAGCGAGACCATTTCAAAAATCCGAAAGAAAATAAACAATCTACTTGGAGAGGAAATGGGCGAGCACTATGTCATTGCGGGAGCAAATGGTGAAGTGAAGAAGATTGGCGTTGACCGATCGCTCATTTCAACCAATCAATCATAGCCGATTACTCCAAAAAAAATCAGTATTTTTATTCTATGAAATACGGATTTATTGCCCTTGCTTTTATCTGTTTAGTAATTACCTCTTGCTCATTTGAGAAGAGAGTTTATCAGCCTGGATTTTATATTCATCGAAAAACTCAAGTTGTAAACGGAACCGCTAACGCTAATAATTTTTCAGATTGTGATTTGCTTTCTCTGCGTGAAAATTCAATTCCACATATTCAAATTCCCAACCATACGCCGCCTTCAAGCCAATCGGCGGGAAAAATATATTCTGACACGATTACGCCGTCGGATAAAAATACAGAAGAAGAATACGTCATCTCTCAAGAAGATAAACCGGAATACTTCTCAGAATACAACGAAAAAAATCACATCAACTACACTTCTGAGATGGAGCAAAAGCTGAATGGATATATCGACTATCTGCAAAGAATCCAATACTATTCGTTATATCCCCCAGCATGGATATTAATCTTCTTTATGGGATTTTTCTTTTATAGAAAAGCAAAAAGAATGGCGCAACTTAGTCCGAATAAAGAAAAACACCTGAAAGACTTAAGAAAATATCACAGAATAACCATGATTATTCCAATACTTCTCGGCGCATTCGTTGCTGTCTTTTCTTTTTGGTACTTTATTTTGTAAGTCAAACTAACTCAACAAAATTAATGCGATTAACAACAAGAAAGAAATAAGATTCACCAGAATACCAATGGTGAACATGTCTTTCGCTTTGACCCAGCCTGTCAATAAAAATCAATTTATCAAATGAGGCATACATTTTCCAAAATCAATTTGCAACATACAATTGACAGAAAAAAAACCAGCTCCTCCATAATCGGGAATTGCTAAATTACTCAAAATCCATTTGGAGGACTTTAGCACATACTCCATTCCTATCAATAGACGATAATGTGCTTGAGAGTTTTGAGCGCGACCTCTAGAGCTGTTAGTACCTGGATTAACTGGAAAATCACAATTTACTCCAACTGATTTTTGATTAAAAAACACATGGTCGGCCGACACATTTGACAATGCCGCCTGGAAAGAACTAGGTATTAACAGATTATTTCCAGAAAAGAAATATGTTCTTCCACCCCAACTGTAAAATGTGGTTGCTTGAACACCTTGATACCCTTTACCTCTTCTCCGATACCATACAATTCCAACATTCCACTTTGTGCTATTCATTTTTGCGTAATTCTTGTCAGAAATTGACTTTCCAATATTATAACCTAATGAAAATCCGGCTGTGTAATTTTTTCCCGACTGCATCAATTTAACATTACCACCAAATGAATAATTAAATGGACTTACATTGAATCTATCGTTAATAACAAAATCATTAATAGCCAGTGGCGCTTGATCATATAAAATTCCAATTGGAGATAACGAGCCATGCATAAAAATACCCTGATCGTATTGTCCGTAGGTTTTAAAAAACGATAAAAGAACCAAACTGAAAATTATCCTTCTCATATTCCTTAACGAATTAATATCACTGCACCATTATACTCGCGCGCTCCATCGCTAAAAGTTTCAATCATTATTTGCCAAACAAATTGATCTGATTCACTGAGATAACTTCCATTACTTAATTCGAAGCTTCCATTATTCGACCCGTAATGAAAATTATTTCTAAGATTTCTAATATTGAATGTTCCATTCCAACCTTCATAAAAATCTTTTGTTTCAAAAACCACATTTCCCCATTTATCAAAAATTCGAAAAGTGTAATCCACTATTTTTTCCTTCCCTCTTATAACTGGAATAAATATTTCATTCAAATTATTTTGATCAGGTGTAAACGCATTAGGTACATAAACATTTATAGGATCTTCAACCCTTACAACTTGATTTACTGAAGTTTGACAGCCAACATTATCAGTTGCTATCAACTCTACGTTAAATGAACCAACATATTCATAATTATGTTGGGTATATGCTCCATAGCCCCAATAGTTATCACCGAAATTCCAATTGTAGTCCAGGGACAAATCAGGGAGATCAACATTAAAATTAAAAATTGAATTATACTCACTGTCAACCTCTGGGGTAACAGTAAAGAATACATTATTGATATCTGGCAATTGGCCGAAAGTAAATGCGCTTGGAATCGTCTCTTCAACTGAACAACCATTGGCCGAATAAACAATTAATGTAACATCATATGTTCCCGGATTTTGATAAACGTGAGTTGGATTTTGCAAAAACGCGCTTAAACCATCTCCAAAATTCCATTCATAACCAATAATCGGAACGGGACTTTGAGATTCATCTGTGAACTGAACAGTGACCGGAACACATGGTCCGTCCTGATTGAATGAAAATACAGGGTCAGGGCCTTGCAGTACATTAATAGTTTCAGTATGAGAATCTTCACAACCAAACGAATTCGAAACCGTTTGAACCATAATATAATTACCGGGTGCTGTCAGCCCCAAATTAGGTTCGGGAATATTCTGATTTGCCGGCAATGGGTTTCCATTTAATATCCACGAGTATGATTCGGCACCGCTGCTTAAGTCGGCAATTGTAACTTGCTCTTGATCACAAAGAATTGCAGCAGGGAATTGGAAATTCGCGACTGGTGTTGGATTAATAGTTATGGTCTCGAAAGCAGTGCTTTCGCATACCAAAGACCCTTGCTGCAGATATGCCGTTAACTCTATCGTGCAATTCAATATGTCAGTTGTAGATGAATTAACAAATTCATATGTCAAAACTTCTTGATTACTTGAAATTCCATCGCAGAAATTCCATGAATATGTATTTCCGCCGTTGGCACCAAGATTCACCGATAATGGAGAACAACCTATCGTTGTTCCTACTGAAATTTCTGCTTGAGGGTTTAAGGCCACAAAAGAAAGTTCGTCTTCAAACTTACATCCATTAGCATCGGTAACTTCAAATTCCAAAATACCATTATAGTCGGAAGGAACATCCCATGAATTCGTTGTACTTTGAATTAGCGGATTTCCTTGAAAAGTCCATTCCATAGTTATCGGATTCACCCCATTCGCGTATACACCATTTACTTGAAGAGTAGATTGACCGTCTGAACAAACAGCAACATCCGGTCCGGCATAAACAATCAAGTTATTTGTATCAAAAACATTCACTTGATAGGTGTCTGTTCCAATGCAACCTTGATTATCTGTAATTGTAGCCTGGTAGACTACGGTCTCTGTTGGATGAATCGTAAGTGTATTTCCAATTCCTGACTCCAAGCCATTCAAAGCTTCCCATGAAATAACCCAAGGTGATTGACCTTGTGTTACGTCGGCAATAAGCTGTGCTTCTTCTTGATAGCATAAAATATCAGAGGCTGTTGGACCGGAAATAGAAATAATTGGTTGTGGCCAGATAAATACCGAAGCCGCATCTGTAGAAGTACATCCAGTAAACTGGTCGGTAACTACAACAGAATAGTTCACTTGAGTTAGAACATTACCGTTGTTGACCTGCGGAACAATCTCCAATGAGCCACCTATTAAACTTCCTACGGTATTTGTATTTGGTGACCATTGGTAAGCATACTGTGTTCCAACAGGAGGGACAACAGATAAAAATCCAGCCTCACCTGAACACAAATACTCATCGTCAAGTGTAAAAATAGGATTCGGTTTTACAGTCACCCCTTCGGTCGAATTGCTCTCACAACCATTGAAATCAACTACATTAAATGTGTACGAGTTTGTTACGGCCGGATTCACAACCGTAGAATTAGAGATACCTACTACAGCGCCAGTAGCATCATTAAACCATTGAACAATATAAGGTGATTGACCCGTTCCGGCAACTATTGAGCCCTGCAACTGAACCGGATCATTTGCACAAACAGTATTATCAGAAACACTAGTTATAAGCTGTGGAACTTCCAATATATTAACTCCATAAGTTCCTGAAGATGTGCACCCCATTTCATCTGTAGCTGTTATGGTATAGATAGTATTCTCAGATAAGTTAACAGAGAAACATTGCGAATTGCTTAATACATTATTTCCAATTGACCACTGATAATCTAAATTTCCAGTTCCACAGGTTGAATAGACACAAAGTGTTTCATTGGTGTTTC
>JBJOPP010000026.1:0-4123 GCA_046050685.1 Bacteroidota bacterium | reverse complement strand
ATCTCGTACGTAAATCAACCACTTCATTGAAGCGTTGTTGCTTAAATGGAGTGAGCGCTTCGCAGAAGAGGTCGTATAGTTCTTGACTCATGGTGTGCAAAAATAAAAAGGGCTGCCGAAGCAGCCCTCATATTTTTCGTAACTGAAAATTACTTCACTTTAGAAGATAACTCAGCACCAGCTTTGAACTTAACTACTTTCTTAGCTTTGATAGTGATTTCTTTACCAGTTTGTGGGTTACGTCCTTTACGAGCCGCACGCTTTGAAGTAGAGAAAGAACCGAAACCAACTAGGGCAACACGGTCGTCTTTTTTCAATGCTTTTGTAGTTACTTCGATGAATGCATCTAATGCACGCTTCGAATCAGCTTTAGAAAGCTTAGAAGAAGCTGCGATAGCTTCAATCAATTCTGCTTTGTTCATTTTGTTTTGGTTTTTATTAATTAAACATTTGTTTGTTATCCCAAATGTAAAAGAAGCATTTTCTAATTCGCAAGTAAACACTGAGAATATTTATCATTTTGTTGAAAAAAGCGCGTTGTTGTTCATAACCACGAGGTTTTCGTTCTGAAACGCCTTGATTTACTAGCTTGTAGCGCATGAAAAAGCCCACCGAAGTGGGCTTTTTGCACGTATTAAACAGTTTGATTATTTTGTTTTCCTTTTTCCATAAATGAAATAAACGATAGCTCCAATTGGAATTACCATCAATCCGAAGTAGGCAGCAGGATCATCGCTCAACGCATTTTTCACAATGAACCAAGCCACTACAGCAATAAACAATACAGGTAAAACAGGATAAAGCGGCGATTTGAAAATGCCGTCTGTTTGTCCCATCTTCTTTATTCTGAAAACAAATATTCCGGAACAAGCCATTGCCAAGAAGAACCATTCTGTAATTGTAACGTAAGTATAGAGCGCTTCAAATTTTCCCCAAACGAAGATGAGGACAATCGCCCATGCAGACTGCAATAGAATAGCATTCACGGGCACACCGAACTTCGGATGTGATTTTCCAAACGCTTCGAAGAATAATCCTTCGTTCGACATTTGCTGAACAATACGCGGAGTGGCAAGGACGTATAGTCCCGCGCATCCGAATACAGAAAGTGCAATCAAAATTGAAACAGCGAATGATCCACCTGGAATAATTTTTTCCATCGCATCAGCCGCAAGTGTCTTACTGTTTTGAATTTCTTCGATGCTTAAAACATTCATGTATCCAATACTCACAAGGACATATGAAAGTGTAACAACCAATGTTCCTAGGATAAGTGCTAACGGTATATTTCGTTTCGGATTCTCCGCTTCGTTGGTAACAAAGCTCGCGTAGTGCCACCCCGTGTAAGACCAGAGCACACCAACAAATGCTTTCGCCCATCCGAATCCTTGTGCTTTTTCACTCGTGAAAATTTCAGAAACAGAAATGCTGTTGTCGAAGATATTATTCGTTCCCAAAAAGAGAAGCAGGATAAGCAGTCCATATATTCCAATAATTTTCAAAACCGTTGAAACATTCGCGAACCACTTTGAGCTGTCTAGGCTAAACATGTTGAACAATGTGAGCACAACAATAGATCCTGCAGCAACCACAGGAATAAGCTGATCGGAAAAGCCTACAATTTTCTGGGAGTAATCTGCGAATACAACAATAAGTGCTGCAATAGTTCCGGAAGAAACTACGGTAAGCAAACACCATCCGTATAAAAATGCGGGAAGTGGACCGAATGCTTCCTTCAAGTAGGTATATATTCCGCCGCCTTTCGGGAATCTTCCGCCCATTTCGGCATAAACTAAAGCGCCAATCATTGAAACAACTCCACCTGCTATCCAAAGCACCGTCATCCACATGGGATCTGGCACTGCTTGAGCAATGCTTGTAGGGGTTTTAAAGATTCCAGATCCAATGGTACTTCCAATGGCAATCATGGTTAAAGCGAAAAGCGAGAGTCCTTTTTTGTTCATATCGAATTTTGAATAGCTTCAAATATATTTCGCTTTTCAGCAACGACGTCCGAAATATAGAAAAGTGTTCGTAAATTTGTAAGAATGAAGTTCGTAGAGAAAATAAAATTGTCTGCCGGCAGAAGAGCCCTCGGGAAATTGGTAGAGCCTCGTCGTCAGCGCGCGGGGTCAAACTTTCACGATGCTCAATCGGTTGGAATTCTTTATGTAGATTCCGACGAACGTTATTTCAATAAGATAAAAGCATTTGCAAAATATTTGAAAGATAAGTTCGGTGTCCGTCACATAAAGTGTGTCGGATTTGTGAACGAGCCAAGCAAAAATCTTCCGATTTGGCAATCTCAAAAGTTAGAGTTTGAATACTTCACCAAAGATGATTTGAATTGGTATTTACGTCCTGTTCAGAACGTATCTAAATTCATCAAAGAAGATTTTGATATTCTTATCGACCTTACGAACGGCGATCATATTCCTTTGAATTTTATCTTCAAGGAAAGTAAAGCAAAGATGAAAGTTGGGCTTAGAGATTCACTCGCAGCGCGTCAGTGCGACTTAATGATTGACTTGGGAGAAAATCCTACAATCGATAAGTATCTGCAGAATCTCGACGTGTATTTAAGTAATCCGCAAATAAAATAACAATGAGAGAGAAGTTGAAAGGATTAGGTGTGGCAATGGTTACGCCTTTTCGCAAGGATGGTTCAGTAGATTTCGCTGGACTGAAGAAGTTAACGGCGCATTTGATTGAAGGTGGAGCCGATTATTTGGTGGTTCAAGGCACAACGGGCGAGTCGGTAACGTTGACCAAGGAAGAAAAGCAAGAAGTTTTAGACGCAGTTCTTGAAGCGAACAACGGCACGAAGCCTATTGTTTTAGGTCTTGGTGGAAATAACACCTACGAACTTGTTCAACAATTAAGCAGATTAGATACTGACGGAATTGACGCAATCTTATCCGTTACTCCATATTACAACAAGCCGACTCAAAACGGTTTGGTTGAACATTACAAAGCGCTCAGTGAAGCAAGCAAAATTCCAATCGTGTTGTACAATGTACCTGGAAGAACAGCTGTAAACATGCTTCCCGATACGGTGGCTCGCATTGCATTTGAATGCAAGAACATCATCGGAATCAAAGAGGCGAGTGGAAGCGTTGAGCAAATCATGAATGTGATTAACTTTACTCCGAAAGAGTTTATGGTTATTAGCGGTGACGACGCTTTGACTTTACCGCTTTTGTCTGCTGGTTGCGACGGTGTAATCTCTGTTGTTGGAAATGCTTTCCCGAAAGAGTTTTCGCAAATGATTAACGCAGCTTTAAATAACAATTACGAAGAGGCGAGAGCCATTCATTACAAGTTGTTAGATTTAATTCATTTGCTATTTGCAGAAGGAAATCCTGCAGGTATCAAAGAGGTATTAGCTCATCTAGACATTTGCGAAAATTACTTGCGTCTGCCGCTTGTTCCAGTTTCTGAAAAGCTTAGCGATAAGATTCGGAAGTATCTTGTTGAAGAAGAGTTTATGGGTTGAAGCCCTTCGGGCGAGGGCAAAAAGGCTTTGCGAGGTTCTTGGACGAGGGCAAATGGCTTTGCGAAGGTCGAATGAATTCGACGATGGTGATGAAATCACGAGGGTCTTCGACGAAACTATTTATAGATGAATTTAACGAAGCTTTGCTCTGTCCGCTTCGCGTTTGAGGTCTTTGTCTTTAACGTCAGCGCGTTTGTCTCCAACGTTTTTACCTTTTGCTAAAGCGATATCCAATTTGGCCCAACCTTTTTCAGAAATGAATAAGCGCATGGGAACAATGGTCATTCCGGTGTCTTTCAATTTTCGCTTGAGACGATCTATCTCTGTTTGCTGAAGGAGCAAGGTTTTTACGCGACGCTCTTCGTGTTGGGCATATCCCGCATTGCCGTAATGGGCGATGTTCATGTTTAGAATGATAAGCGAATTGCCATTCAACTTGCAATAGGCTTCTGCGATGTTCGCTTTGCCTGCACGAATGCTCTTGATTTCACTTCCAGTTAAAACAATACCAGCAGTGAACTCTTCCAAAATGAAATATTGAAAGAGCGCTTTTTTATTTTTTATTTCCACTGCCATGCCGCGAATTTACAACGGAATGAGAGGAAAGAGATTGTACGGCTTATTTAT
>JBJOPP010000025.1:0-3275 GCA_046050685.1 Bacteroidota bacterium | reverse complement strand
CACTTCTGGGGTTGGCAAACTATTATTGTATTAGCTGCTATCACTTTACTTTGTGGATTTACAACCGGAAAAGAATACGCAGAATTAGAATGGCCCATTGATATTTTAATCACGTTGGTATGGGTCATTTTCGGAATTAACATGTTCGGCACATTGATCAAGCGTCGTGAAAGACACTTGTATGTTGCCATTTGGTTTTTCATTGGGACATGGGTTACCGTTGCCATGCTTCACATTGTGAACAGTATTGAACTTCCTGTTTCCTTCACGAAGAGTTACTCTTGGTATGCCGGTGTTCAAGATGCCTTGGTTCAGTGGTGGTACGGACACAATGCGGTTGCATTCTTCTTAACCACTCCGTATTTAGGTTTAATGTATTACTTCATTCCGAAGGCGGCGAACCGTCCGGTGTATTCGTATAGACTTTCTATTATTCACTTCTGGGCCTTGATCTTCATTTACATCTGGGCTGGTCCTCACCACTTGTTGTACACTTCGCTTCCAGATTGGGCGCAAAGTATGGGAACCGTGTTCAGCATTATGCTTATTGCTCCGTCTTGGGGTGGAATGATCAACGGATTGCTTACCCTTCGTGGTGCTTGGGACCGCGTTCGTGAAAGCGCAGTGTTGAAGTTTATGGTGGTTGCCGTTACCGCTTACGGAATGGCAACGTTTGAAGGACCAATGCTTTCGTTGAAAAACGTAAACGCTATTTCTCACTTTACAGACTGGACCATTGCACACGTTCACGTGGGTGCTTTGGGATGGAACGGATTCTTAACCTTTGGTGTGTTGTACTGGTTAGTACCCCGCATGTGGCAAACTGATTTGTATTCGAAGAAATGGGCGAACTGGCACTTCTGGATTGGCACTCTTGGTATTTTGTTATACGCCATTCCTATGTATTGGGCGGGTTGGATGCAGAGTAGCATGTGGAAGGAATTCACACAAGAAGGACAATTGCAATATCAGTTTTTAGAAACGGTTCAAACCATGCGTCCGTTCTATATGGCTCGCTCATTGGGCGGATTGCTATACTTGGTAGGAGCCATTATTATGGTGGTGAACTTGGTGAAGACTGCTAAACAAGGTGTCTTCTTGGCTGAAGAAAAAGCAGAAGCAGCACCCCTTCAAAAAGTGCGCATCACCGGAAACGAACACTGGCATCGCGTTATTGAAAGAAGACCACTTCAGATGTTGGTATTTGCTTTGGTGCTTGTTGCGATAGGTGGTGTGATTGAAATGATACCAACGTTTTTGGTGAAGGAAAACATTCCAACCATTGCGGCGGTGAAGCCTTATACACCGCTCGAATTGGAAGGTCGCGACATTTACATTCGTGAAGGATGTTATACGTGTCACTCTCAAATGATTCGTCCGTTCCGTTCTGAAACGGCTCGTTACGGAGACTATTCTAAAGCAGGTGAATTCGTTTATGATCATCCGTTCCAATGGGGATCAAAACGTACCGGTCCAGACTTGGCGCGCGAAGGAGCTGGTAGCTTGAAGCGAATGGACAGTTGGCATTACAACCACATGATGGATCCGTCTTCCATCTCTACCGGATCTATTATGCCTCGCTACCCTTGGTTGTTCGAAGACAAAATTGACTTCGCAGAAATAACCAATAAGATGAAAGCTATGCAAACCTTGGGAGTTCCATATACCGATGCAGACATTGCTGCGGGCGCCGACAGTGCGCGTTCACAAGCGCAACACATAGCAGACGGACTTCAGCCTGAGTTCAAGCAAAACCAATTGCTCACCAGCGATGAGGGACTTCAACCCGATCATGAAATTTTAGCGCTTATCGCCTACTTGCAACGCTTAGGAAGAGACGCAGCACCTGTTCAAAAATAAAACTGAAGTAAGATGAAATTTATAAACTACCTCGAATCCATCACAGATGTAAGCATCTATCCGCTTGCCTCCATGTTCATTTTCGTCATCTTCTTCGTCGGCGTTTCATACCGCGTGCTTCGTGAAGACAAAGCAAGTATTGAAGAACAAAAAAATATTCCCTTAGATCTGTAACAGCCATGAAAGAAGCTATAACAGCGCTGCCAGTCAGCACATACTCTCCGTATCAAGATCCAATTTTCTACGGTTTAATCTTAGTCGCAGCAATGCTGTTGATCTACATTTTCCAATTGCAGGGTGTATTGAAAGCCGTTGCAAACAAAGCGAAACAAGACAAGAAAAAGCAATCTCAAAATTGGCCAACGGCGATATTGATCATCCTTATTTCCTTCGGATTTTCAAATTCTGCCTCTGCGGCCACTGGTGATCAGGTTTTGAAATTCCTTCACAACGGATTTGGAAACACGCCCTTCAATGCGTTGTTCACCTTGATTGTGATTGAGCTGTGCGTGGTATTGTACTACAACCGCATGATTAAGTATTTAACTACCGATTTCGTTGGGTTGAAGGAAGGAGCTCCTGAGGCTCTTCCTGAAAGAGTTGGACCTTCACTTTGGGACAAACTCAACAAGTCGGTTGAAATCAAAGACGAAGCTGCTATTCTTACCGACCACGATTACGATGGCATTCGCGAGTTAGACAATGCCTTACCACCTTGGTGGAAGTATGGATTCTACTTGACCATTGTATGGGCATTCGGATACTTATTTTATTTCCATGCTGGTGGAAACGGGCCTTCTTCCCTTCAAGAATATCAAACGCAAATGGAAGATGCCGAGAAGCAAATGGAAGAGTATCGAAAGAATGCGAAGAACCTTGTCGATGAAACAACTGTTGTTTTACTCACTGGTTCCGACGACTTGAAAGCAGGCTCTACCTTATTCGCTGCGAACTGCGTAAGTTGTCACGGTGCGAATGCTGAAGGAAAAATTGGTCCGAACCTAACAGACCAATATTGGAAACACGGTGGCGACATTAAAGATTTGTTCAAGACCGTAAAACTCGGAGTTACCGGAACGGGTATGAAATCTTGGAAGACCGATTTGTCGGCTATGCAAATGGCGCAGGTTACGAGCTACATTCTGTCTTTGCAAGGCACCAATCCTGCAAATGGAAAAGCTCCAGAAGGAACTTTGTATGCGGCACAAGCCGATACTACAAATGCTCCGTCTGCGGTCTTACCCGATAGTACCCTTGCGAAAAAATGATAGAAGACGAAGAAGAATTCAGAGATTCTGTCGCACATATCAGTGCGGAAGGAAAACGTGTGTGGTTTTTCCCGAAGAAACCTAAAGGATATTTCTACAACCTCAGAAGCTACTTGTCTTGGGTGTATTTAACGGTGTTCTTCACTC
>JBJOPP010000024.1:0-4377 GCA_046050685.1 Bacteroidota bacterium | reverse complement strand
TTATCCAACGCATGGAATGGGGCCGGCTTGTTTTGCCCTCAACATTCATCGTGGCGACAAAATGAATTTTCTTGTTTCCGTTGACACGAAAGTGGTGAACATTCCGGCGCATATCAAAGAGAAGACCGGCGAGGAGTTGACAAATTTTCAGAACGGCGATCACACAACAACCATGATCCGCACCGAGATGGGGAAGACCATTGAAATTCAACACAACGTCGCAACGCCTCGTCCGTATACGCGCATGTATCAGCTCACGGGCACGAAAGGATTCGCAAATAAATATCCAGTGGAAGGTTATGCGCTTGATTCAAAAATGTTAAGTGAAGATTTGAATCCGAAGCATTTGAAGTTCACTGCGCACGATTATGTTTCAGATGGAATGAGAGATTCCATTATGTTGAAGTATAAGCATCCGATTGTTTTAGACATTGAAGCGAAAGCCAAAGAAGTCGGCGGTCACGGAGGCATGGATTACATCATGGACTATCGACTCATGTATTGCTTGCACAACGGATTGCCTTTAGACATGGACGTATACGATCTCGCGGAATGGTCTTGTTTAAGTCCGCTTACCGAGATTTCCTTAAACAACAATTCCGCTCCTGTTGAAATTCCAGATTTCACCAGAGGTGGTTGGAATAAGTTGAAGCGGGTAGAGTTCGCGAAGTGAGGATTAATTTTATTTTGGAATTTCACTGGAATAAAATTTATACATGAGAGGGGTGTCAGGTAAAGAAAAAACCGTTATTTTTACATGATAATTCAGTGTCATGAAAAGGGAAATGGTTGATCTAAAGAATAATGAAAGGGCGTATAATGAATTGCCTTTATTACCGCCTCTGTCAAAGAGCATTGAGTCTAACAAAATCCTAAAACAGTTAGTAAGCTCTTCTGTGCTATTGGCAGAATTAAAAGGAATGGTGAATATTCTTCCTAATCCAACAATACTTCTCAATGCTGCAATATTGAAAGAGGCTAAAACGAGTTCAGAAATAGAGAATATTATTACTACTCAGGACATGCTCTACACAGCTCTTTCTGCAAAGGGAGTTCAAGTTGATAGCTCGACAAAAGAGGTACTCAGGTACAGAGAAGCTTTGATCTATGGTACATCGTTTATTAAAGAAAATGAATTTCTGTCTGTAAATGCAATCATTGAAATTCAACGTCGGTTGGAAGATAGTAATGCAGGGCTCAGAAAATTGCCAGGAACAGCTCTAAGAAACTCAAAGACTGGTAAAGTAATTTATACCCCTCCAGACAATCTTTCAGACATCAATCGATTGCTTCGAAACTTTGAGAAATATATCAATGAAAGAGATAGTATTCCATATTTGATAAAAATGGCTATTCAGCATTATCAGTTCGAGAGTATTCATCCGTTTTACGACGGAAATGGAAGAACGGGCAGAATAATTAACATTCTTTATTTAATGATGTCTGGCTTGATTGATAAACCAGTGCTGTATTTGAGCGGTTATATTATAGAAAATAAGTCTGAGTATTATAAGCTTCTTCAAGAGGTAAGAACTAAGAACAACTGGGAAGGTTGGATAATATATATGTTGAAGGGAGTTGAGTATTCTGCCAGAATAGCATTGGATCAAGTAATCACAATCAATAAACTTCTTGAATCAACGAAAGAAAAAGTTCAAAGAAAATCTCCGAAAATATACAGCAGTGAGTTAGTTGAATTGTTGTTTGAGCAGCCTTATTGCAAAAGTGATTTTCTGGAAAAACGTTTGTTAATCTCAAGAATCACAGCGGCGAAGTATTTAAAAGAATTGGAGAGAATTGAAGTGCTTCAATCACACAAAGTTTGGAAGGAAACGATTTACGTAAACAAACAACTTTTTGAATTATTCAGGAAGTAACAAAAAAAAAGCCTCGATCTCTCGAGGCTTTTCTTTGTGGACCCGGCGGGGTTCGAACCCGCGTCCAAACAAGGAATCAAAAGGGTTTCTACATGCTTAGTTATTTAGTGGTTTTCGACAAGACGCAGGCTAATAACATCCAAAATCTTGCTTATCCTGTGTTTTTAACCTCCGACTACAGAATTTGTCTTTGGCGATCTCCCTTCGGCGAAGCCTCATTACCAACTACCAGGAGCGGGGTCGTTGGCGAGACTTACTTGTCTAACTCCTTGAGCTAGATTAAGCGTAATCACATACAGTGATTAGGCAGCAAGTGCGTATGAATTGTTGTCAGTTATGACTGATACCCCGAGATTAAAGAGCGAGAATACCAAGCGCTCTGCATGCTTACAAATTGCTTCTTCTTGCTGTCAAATCCAAGGTCGGGCCCTAAACAGTAGCAATGAATTGCACTGCAAAATTAGTCTATTTGAAAGGCCATAGCAAGTAAGTTGCAACTTATCTTCGCAAACCCATTTTCAATTCAATGACGAAAATTAAAATTGGTATTATCCAAGAACGGAAATCACCACCCGATTTCAGAGTACCACTGACTCCAGCTCAATGCAAGCAAGTCATAGAGCAAAATCCACTTATTGAAATTACCGTGGAGTCGAGTCCTCATCGCTGCTTCGCAGATCAAGAATATATTCAACAAGGTATCTCCGTTTCAAACGATGTCTCTCATTGCGATGTTCTATTCGGTGTGAAGGAAGTCCCCGCAGATGCCCTCATCCCGAACAAAAGATATTTTTTCTTTTCTCACACATTGAAGAAACAGCCCTACAACGCAAAGCTCCTTGCAACCATTCTCGACAAGAAAATTTCATTGATCGATTATGAGGCGTTAACGGGTGCCGACGGAAAACGTATCATTGGCTTTGGTAGATATGCCGGTATTGTTGGTGTGTACGAAGGGGTTCGCACATACGGACTGAAACACAACACATTCAATATTCCTTCTCCAATTACCTTAAGCGGAAGAGAAGAGTTCGATGCCATCTTGAAAAGCGCAGACGTAACAAATGTTCGTGCAGTCCTTACCGGTTGGGGTAGAGTAGGGAATGGCGCACAAGAAATGATGGAAATCATTAACCTTAAACGCGTTTCTCCTCAAGAGTTTCTTGAGAATCCTACTGAAGGCGGAGTGTATACCCATATAGATACTCCCGAGATGTACAAACGTATCGATGGAACACCTTTCAACAAGTCAGATTTTTACGCAAATCCAAATTTGTATACAAGCGCTTTAGGCGAGTATGTGCAGCATGCCGATATCTACTTCGCTTGTCATCTGTGGAACGCGAAGAATCCAATTCTTTTGGATCAGTCGTTCTTCCAACAACATTCTCGTTGTAAGGTTGTGGCAGATGTTTCGTGCGATTTGAACGGTCCGATCGCCTGCACAATCAAAGCAAGCAAGGTGAGCGATTCTGTTTTCGGATATGACCCTGCAACAGGAGCCGAAGTTGATTTTCGAAATGAAAATGCAGTGGCAGTTATGTCCATCGACAACCTTCCATGCGAACTTCCAAAAGATGCGAGTGAAGATTTCGGAAACGAAATCATGAAAAGTATTCTTCCAGCTTTATTGAATTTCGATGCCGACGGAATTTTATGGAAAGGAACTGAGACCACCACGCAAGGTGAACTAACTCCTCATTTCGAATACTTGAAAGACTACGTGGCTACTGCGCGCTGAAAGTAAACGAGATTGTTCCCGATTGCGCCTTGCTTGAAGACCCGCTGAATAACCAACGCTGGGCATAAGCCACAGATTCAGAAGATAGACAAGCATCTTTCGAAGAGCGTGCTTCATCTATTTTCGCTTGCGTTACTTTTCCCCATTCATCAACGGTAATATTTATCACAACTGTTCCAGCTCCTTTGCATTTGTATGTCGGCTTTGGCGCTTGCTTAATACTTCTTCCCGTTAAGGTAAATGTTGCTGTAACCGGTCCTGAATAACTGGTGTTTCCTCCGCGCTCTGTTGTGTTTGTATTGTTGTTGGAAGTGGATCGGTCGGGACTGGTTGCAACGCCCGCTGAATGATCGGTGTGATTGGTCATCAGCTGATCTCGCATTTGCTTGTCATAGTTCGTCGCACTTTGCGCGCCTTGCGCACCTGCATTGCCCGCTCTATTTTCATTACCTGTAAAATTCACTTCTTCGTTCACTTGAGCCGATTCGGTAGAGGCAATTAAATTTCGAACCGCTTCACTCATCATTGAATTTCCCGCATCGTCGCCACCGCTTTGCTCTGCCGGAGCTTCCTCCAATTCAACTTCCATTTCTTGAACCACAGGCACTATTGGCTTCACAATAAGTTTATCCGGAGTAGAGCTAATGAAATAACCGAACAACATCACAAAGGCATAGCCCAAAACGCCTATGAGAATAGACGAGGTCCAAGTGTTCGATTGTTTGGGGTGAAGCTTTATCATGTTTCCTGCAACGAAAA
>JBJOPP010000023.1:0-3063 GCA_046050685.1 Bacteroidota bacterium | reverse complement strand
GGAAGGAAAATGTTCTTTGGGATATAGATGACAAGCGGATAGCTTGACTTGTCATTCTTTGATGGAAGGTACATGCGTCCAGACTGCGGAGTAACCTCTCCTGTTTGAAATTGAGCAACTTCACTTGAAATGAAAGTGAGGTTCTTTGAAGCATATTTATCTGTTGAAATTGGAACCGCTTGGGTGTTCTGCCAAACAAAATAAGAAGGCTTCTGAACTTCTCCTTCAATACAAAATAATATGGAATTGTTTTTCTCAACAATATCCAAAATTTGAATTGAGGCACCTTTGAATCCTTGTTTCGAAAAGGCTAGAATTTTTTGAATGGTCGCATCTTTCGATTCTTGATATTCAGCTGCGTTTATGTTGTTTGAAATCAACGCGATTTCATTTTTACGCATGAAGAGGCTCGTGCAATTTTCTCCTGTTTTGCTGTTCAACGGTTTGATACCTGTTTTTGAAACGGCACAAGGATATGTAGTTGTGCTCTGGAAGTTTGTGATGCCGTAGAGCACTTCACCATTTGAATCGCATCCGTTGGTTTCGAAATAGTATCCCGAAGAAAATTCGAAAATTCGAGCACCTAATTTTTCATTTTCAATTTTGAAAATACGAGAGATCATGTTGCTATGTGAAGCCACTGCAACGATTCCTTTCGCCTTAGTAAAATACCAACCAAAAACTTCACCCGTTATAGATAACGACGGTGTATTTTTTTTCGAAGCGAAATCATATTTCACAACAGAGGCATTGCTTCCGTTTTGGTTGCTGAAGAATGCAGTTGTAGCTGTTGAACCGATATACGTATTTGCGGGAATGCTTCCAACAACTTTGCTAGAAGCAACTTCAATAATGTCAAAGGAATGCTGTGCCGATTGGATTTCCAATGCAATCAGGTTGTCGCTCAAGTAAAATGCTTTCGTGACATCTTTCACATTAGGGTACTGAATAGCATTCTGCTTTGAAGATTGAATTTCAGTAATGCTAATCGATTTAGAGACTCCAGAATTTTGCAGGGTGACGAACTTGTCTCCTGAATCGTTTAAGTCAACAGATAGAATTTGTGGTTCGTTGAAAAAAAAGTTCGTTGGATAAATACCGTGCGGAATAGCTACTGTTTTAGCGCTATTGCTCGATGGCGGATTGACTTGTAACCCTTGGCCATAAGTGGTTTGAAGAATTGAAAATCCAACCAAAGAAAGAAAGAGAGATATTGACTTTTTCATTTTTCAAATTTAGTGAATGATGAGCAGAATAGAGTTATTCACAATGCAACAGGGTTTATTTTATAATTTTTGATGAAAAATATGCTTTTAGTTTAAAACGAGGGGGTATATTTGCGGAAAATTAGAAAATTTTGCTAACCACCCCCTTCAATTAGGGGGTATAATGAAAAAAAATATGAGTTTAAGAAAAAACGCACAGCAAGAAATTAACAGTCGCATGCCATTGCCCGCGCATGCAAATGGTCAAAGAATCAGCGAGTACTTCGGTGACAACGTATTCAATCCGCACAAAATGCGTGAGTACCTTCCTGAAGATTTGTATGATAATTTGATGTCTTGCATCAATCAAGGAACTCGTATCGACAGAAACGTTGCCGATCACATTGCTGCTGGAATGAAAGAGTGGGCAATTAGCAAAGGCGCTACACACTTCACACACTGGTTTCAACCATTAACAGGTGCTACCGCAGAGAAGCACGATAGTTTCTTCAAGCCACTCGGTGATGGAAGAGCAATTGAAAAATTTGAAGGATCTATGTTGGTTCAACAAGAGCCAGATGCATCTTCATTCCCGAATGGTGGAATTCGTAATACCTTCGAGGCTCGCGGTTACACCCTTTGGGATCCATCATCTCCGGCCTTTATTGTAGGAAACACTTTGTGTATCCCTACTATTTTCATTTCATATACAGGACACGCACTTGACTACAAGATGCCTTTAATCAAAGCACTTCAAGTCGTAGATTCTGCAGCGACTGCTGTTTGTCAGTATTTCGATAAGGATGTAAACAAGGTGAACACCACTTTAGGATGGGAACAGGAGTTCTTCTTGGTTGACTCTGCTTTACACAAGGCTCGTCCAGACTTAGCAATGACCGGAAGAGCATTGTTCGGACACAAGCCTGCTAAAGGACAGCAATTGGAAGATCACTATTTTGGAAGTATTCCAGAGCGTGTGTTGGCATATATGAAAGACTTCGAATACGAAGCTCACCTTTTGGGTATTCCTGTAACTACGCGTCACAACGAGGTTGCTCCGAATCAATATGAAGTTGCTCCAATGTTCGAAGAAGCGAACTTAGCAAACGACCACAATCAGTTGTTAATGGACTTGTTGAAGAAGATTGCACAAAAGCATAACTTCAATGTTCTTCTTCATGAAAAACCATACGAAGGGGTTAACGGAAGCGGAAAGCACAACAACTGGGCACTTTCAACCAATACAGGAGTGAATCTTCTTCGTCCTGGAAAAAATCCAAAATCGAATCTTCAGTTCTTAACCTTTATGGTGAATACGGTTGCGGCAATTCACGAGAACGCAGATGTTCTTCGTGCTTCTATTGCAACAGTTGGAAACGATCATCGCCTTGGAGCGAACGAAGCTCCTCCAGCAATCATGAGTTGCTTCTTAGGAGAGCAGTTGAATGCCATGCTTGATAATCTTGAAAAGAACATCAAAGCAGGAAAGATGACTCCGGAGGATAAGACTGAATTGAAATTGAATATCGGTAAGTTGCCACAGGTCCTTCTTGATAACACAGACAGAAACAGAACTTCTCCTTTTGCATTTACTGGAAACAAATTTGAATTCCGTGCTGTCGGTTCTAGTGCTAACTGCGCAAACGCAATGATCACGTTGAACACCATTGTTGCGAATCGTTTGATTCAATTCAAGAAAGACGTAGATGCGCGCATTGCAAAGGGCGACGATAAGGATGAGGCAATTCTGAAAGAACTTCAACGCTTAATCAAACAAAGCAAGGCTATTCGTTTTGAAGGAAACGGATACGGAGAAGAGTGGGTGAAGGAAGCTGCGAAAAGAGGTTTGTCTAATTTG
>JBJOPP010000022.1:0-3787 GCA_046050685.1 Bacteroidota bacterium | reverse complement strand
GACGCTATTACCGCACAGTTCGGCATTAGCGAAGCGGAAGTTATTGCGCTTATGCGCAAAGAAATGAAGCCCACTTCTTTCCGCATGTGGCGCGCCCGCGTGCAAGGCAGAGCCACGAAGCATGTTATGCTTCGCACAGAATCGCTGAACGATGACAGTCGCTTCAAATGCACCCGCCAGCGAAGCGTTTCCAACAATAAAATTTCCAAAAGGAAATGAAAATTGGTCTTGTCTTTCCGCACCAACTTTTCGAAGACCACGAATTGTTTCATTCTTGCGATGAACTTTTTTTGATTGAAGAACCCCTCTTCTTTTCACAATATAAATTCCACAAGAAAAAAATAGTCTTGCATCGCTCAAGCATGAAAGCCTTTCTGGAAGAGCAATCCAATGCATCTTCCAACTGGAATTACATCTCACATGACGAAGCCTCTTCCCTTCAAATTGAAAATAAATTGAAGTCTTTGGAGGTCTCGGAATTGAAGTGGATAGACACGGTCGACTTCAACCTAGAAAAAAAAATACGTCTATGGGCGAAACGCGTTGAAGCGAAAGAACTTCGATTTGAATCTCCGAATTTCTACAATTCGGAAGCAGAGCTTCGCGAATATTTCAACAAGAAAAAATTCTTCTTGAATGATTTCTACATTCACGAAAGAAAGAAGCGTCAGGTGCTGTTAGAGCCCTCTGGAGAGCCTGTTGGCGGTAAGTGGACCTTCGACACAGAGAACAGAGCTAAAGCGCCGAAAGGAATGGAATTTCCGAAGCCCTTTGTTTCATCGCCGAATGATTTCGTGATTGAAGCAAGAACCTACGTGGAAGCTAACTTTAATGATCATGTTGGAACTGCTGAAGACTTCATGTATGCCTTCACTCGCGAAGAAGCGAAGGCCGCTTTGCACCATTTCATTCAACATAAAATAAACGAATACGGAACGTATCAAGATGCCATTGTGCCGCAGGAAGCGTGGCTCTTTCATTCCATCATTTCTCCGTATTTGAACATTGGATTGCTTACTCCGCAAGAGTGTGTGCAAGCAGCGTTGGACTCCAATGCTGGGATGAACAATGTGGAAGGATTCGTTCGTCAAATCTTGGGATGGCGCGAATTCATTCGTGCCGTTTATGTATTGAAGGGCGTTCAAGAACGTACATCGAATTTCTTTCAACACGATCGAAAATTACCGAACGGATTTTGGGATGGAAGTACTGGTATTCGTCCGATTGACGACTGTTTAAAAGGACTTCTTCAAAACGCTTATTCGCATCACATCGAGCGCTTGATGATTCTCGGAAATTTCATGTTGTTGAGCGAAGTTCATCCGCATGAAGTGTACGAGTGGTTCATGACATTTTACATAGATGCTTACGATTGGGTCATGGTTCCAAATGTATACGGCATGTCGCAATTCGCAGACGGCGGGCTCATGAGCACGAAACCTTACATGAGTGGCTCGAATTACATTTTCAAAATGAGTCATTACAAAAAAGGCGAGGCTTGGGAAAAAATCTGGGACGCCCTCTTTTGGAATTTCATTGAACGCAATACCCCTTTCCTTGCGCGGAATTATCGATTGAGTATGATGGTAGCTTTGCTGAACAAAATGGATGGGCAAAAAAAACAAGGGCACCTGGCCCTTGCTCAATCTTTTTTGAATAAAGTGGATTAAGATCCGCAGTAAAGACAGCCTTCGTCTGCGTCTTCCATTTCGCCTGTGCCGTGCACCAAGCGCTTCACTTCGTTTTCTACTTCTGCTTCAGACCAGGTAGGGTTTACGGCCTTAATGCGTGCTTTTAAGAATAGGTATTCGTTCGATTCCATAGGATGTTGTTTTTGGTAAAAGGAAGTTACAAAGGTGAATATGAAGCCCGTGTTAAGTCGAATTGACTTACTAACAGGTGTCGGTTCACGGACATCTAACTGCTGATTATCAGTTAAAAAAGCGGTGGATAATCTAAATTCTGAGGGCTCAAACTCCGAATATCGAAAGCTTGTATTCCATAGGAGTCATTCCCACTAATTTCTTGAATACACGCGAGAAATAATTGGGGTCTGAAAACCCTGAAGCGTATCCAACTTCTTTAATGGCCAAAGAACCTGAAGCAATCATTTGCTTGGCAATGTTCACCTTTTCCATGAGCACCATTTTATTGGGTGAAATACCAAACTCGTTGGTGAACATTCTGTAGAATGAAGACTTACTCATATAAGCCATGCTGCTGAGTTGTTGAATGTTTATCTCTTCCGTGGCATTTCTTCGAATGTATTCAACCACAGCAAGGAGTCGCTCATTCATGCGCTGCTCTTTGACTTCACCTGTGAGTGCCAGAACATTTTGCTGACGAATAATAGCCAACATGAGCTCCTTCAATTTCAGATCTACCATAACGTCTTTCAACGGATCTGACCCAGTAAAGATCTTCACCAATCGATTTCCCAACGTAACAATAGATTCATCGTTTTGAATGAACAAATTCTTGACATCGAAATTCCAATGTTCGTTCAATTCTTTTTCTCGCGGAAAATGTTCGTTGAGGTATTGAATCTGTTTGGAGAGGTAGGCATCATCCATAACCAACGCGGTGCATTGTGTTGGCGCTGCCTCGCAAGCATCGGGAAAGTCAATCACCATTTCCTCTTGAGAAGAAAGAATGAAGGTCTGTCCAGGGACATAGTCCATAGCTACCTTTTCCTGATGTAGCACTTTCTTACCTCGAAGCATGGAAGTAATGGTGAATCCACCGAATTGAAGCCTTACCTGTTCCGCATGCTGGTGGGTTTCAAAGATGTTGAATTCGCACTGATTGGTCGTAAACGTGGTTCGATGCTCTACCGGCGTGGTAAGCTTGTCGAGGCTCGTTAATTGGACTTCTTTCAGTTTATACATAGGATTGAAAAATTCAACTTCAGCAAATTACAAAGAAGTGGACATCTGAAAAACATGATTTTTGTTTTGGGAATTTTGTGCTATTCATTAGGAATCTAATCCTGCCTCGTTTAACGAAGTCGTCTGAGATTGCGGCATAACCTAAAAAATAATTCTATGGGAAACTTAGCAAACAGACCGACTTTCAAAGAGAAGTACGGCAATTACATCGGAGGACAATTCGTTGCGCCGGTAAACGGAGAGTATTTCGAAAACATCTCTCCTGTTGATGGAAAAGCATTCACACAAGCTGCTCGTTCTGGAAAAGAGGACATTGAATTGGCAGTAACTGCTGCTGAAGAAGCCTTCAAAACTTGGAGTAAAACAAGTGTAACTCACCGCAGCAACACGTTGCTTCGCATTGCACAAATTATTGAAGACAACCTAGAATACCTTGCAACGGTTGAAACCATTGACAATGGAAAGCCCATTCGCGAAACACGTGCGGCCGATTTACCGTTAGTGGTAGATCACTTCCGTTATTTCGCAGGTGTTATTCGTTCGGAAGAAGGAACTATTTCTGAGCACGACGAGCACACTGTAAGCATTAACTTACACGAGCCACTTGGCGTTGTTGGACAAATTATTCCATGGAACTTCCCATTGTTAATGGCTGCATGGAAGATTGCTCCGGCTTTGGCTGCTGGTTGCACGGTGGTCGTTAAGCCCGCTGAGCAAACACCAACTTCTATCATGTGTTTGATGGAGTTAATCGGTGGCGAACTTCCTGCTGGTGTATTGAATATTGTAACTGGATTTGGTCCAGAAGCTGGCAAGCCATTAGCAACACACACACGCATTAGCAAAGTGGCATTCACTGGAGAGACTACAACTGGAAGATTGATTATGCAATACGCTTC
>JBJOPP010000021.1:0-3485 GCA_046050685.1 Bacteroidota bacterium | reverse complement strand
AATAGCCCTGATCTGGATTCAATTTCACTTCTAGAATTTCTTTGTAAATCGAATCTGACATTTCCTTGGTTGTCCACATATCAGCGCAAACAGGATTGCAGCATTTGTCGGTGTGTTCTTTCGACAAACAATCTCCATCCCATTCGCTTCCGTTAACCGTCAAGTTGGTAAAATCTTTCCAAGCGGGAAGGCCGGCAGTGTGAGACAGCATGCGCTTCAATTGCATTTTTGCATGCGGATGGCCTTCAGGAAAATCAATGTATTCTCCAATGGTTTTTTCGACATCAATTTTTCCTTCATCCACCAACTTCATAAGTGCAAGTGTGGTCGAAAGCATCTTTGTTACCGAAGCAAGGTCGTAAATAGAGCTTTCTGACACTTTCTGCGTCTTGGCCTTGTCTAGATAACCAAAACTCTTGTTGTAAAGAATAACGCCGTCTTTCGCGATTAAAACGCGACATCCGGGATAGGCGCCTTGATCTAATCCCTCCTTCACAATATCATCGACCTTCGAAAATAAATTCAGTTCAGAGCCTTCAACATCCATAGGCGCATTCGCCATCATGTCTTCCACATAAACACTGCTATTGCCATTTGATTGCGAACTGTTCGAAACGAAATTGAACCATCCCGTTTGAGAAGGCTTCAAGTAACGCATTCTTCCTGCCGTTTGAAAAACCTTGCCTTGCCCCTCTTTGAATCTGCTTCCAACGGAAACAGGTAATTTTCCTTGAAAAGGAATAACGCCACATATCGCATCGGCTGTCACTTGCTGCGTTAGATCGTCTGGCTGATACGCGATTACAAAATCGTTGATCCCTTTCCACTCCGATTTTTCCAAAGCATACGGACAAGCGAACATGACAACCGTTGTTGCGAAATGCTCCGCTATTTTTTCAGCCGCATGCGTGCCTTGTGCTGTAATTCCAAAGTTTGTATTGGCTTTGTTCGTTGTTCCTAAAAAAGCAACAATAACATCGGAGCAATTTTCTTTCATCTTCGAAATAACAGATTGTACTTCGGCATCGGTGCATTCCTTTTCCAACGTATGAATTTCAACCGACTTGTATTGATCTATTCCCTTAGCAAAGGCACAGTTGGCGTCGTCACCAACAACTACAACACCGAGTGGTTTCTGCCATTTGTAAGAATCTTCAAATGGAATTTTACTTTCTGAAATCACCGTTATCGAGCTTTCAATACATCTTCTGCGAAGCGCAGTTGCATAAGGTAGATTTAAGTCTTTCGAAATTCCTTTGATTGGAATAGGCTTGAATTTATTCGCTCCAACGCGCTCTTTCGCTTTCAATACTTTTAGTGCTTTCGCTGTAATTTCTTCTTCCGTAATTCTTCCTTGCTGAATGGCTTCTTTCACTTTTTGTATTGCCAATGGGACATTCAATGGAAACAACACCACATCGTTTCCCGCAATAAGAGCGCGCACATCGGCTTCACCCGCTGGAAAATATTTCGCTACGCCTTCCATGTTCATGGCATCAGTAAGCACCAATCCTTCGAACTTCAAACTATCGCGAAGCAGTCCCGTAATTATATTTTTTGAAAGCGTGCTAGGTACGTGCGCTTCTTTTTCGAATTCAGGAAGGGAAAGATGCGCGACCATAACACTTGCCAAACCGTTTTCAAACATGGTTCTGTAAGGCTTAAATTCATTGGAAGAAAGCTGCGCGTAATTCTTGTTTACAACCGGAAGTTCTTTGTGCGAATCGACATCGGTATCTCCATGTCCAGGAAAATGCTTTGCATTGGCAAGCACTCCATTGTCCTGCATTCCCTTCATATAGGCCATTCCGCAAGTGGTTACACGATCGGCGTTTTCACCAAACGAACGATTCGAAATAACGGGATTCTTTGGATTGGAATTCACGTCAACAACCGGCGCGAAGTTCATGTGAACGCCAATGCGCTTGCATTGACGGGCAACTTCCTTTCCGAATTCATAAATAAGTTTTTCATCCATAGATGCGCCCAAGGTCATTGCGCGCGGGAAAGAAATGGTACTGTCCAAGCGCATACCTAATCCCCATTCAGCATCGATACCTATGAGTAATGGAATCTTTGATTTGGATTGAAAACGATTGGTCAACTTTGCTTGACGAACAGGTCCGCCTTGAAAGAAGATAATTCCACCAATGCCGTTGTTCTTAATGAGCGTTTCAATTTGTGTTGGGTTATAAGACTCTTTCTTCTCATCGCTCCAAGCGGCGACCATAAAAAGCTGACCAATCTTTTGATCGAGTGTTAGGGTTTTGATGAGGCTGTCGGACCAGGATTCTGCGAAAGATGCTTCGCAAGGTCCTACGAAAGATGTTTCGCAAGATTCCGCGAAAGACGCTTCGCGAGAGTTGATGAATTCAGAACGGAAAGCAAAGAGTAAAACTACCAACGCCAAGAGAGGCCATTTCAAAAATTTCTTCATGTGTTAAAGTTATTCGCACGAAGAGCAGAACTGAAATTATGCCAGTGTATTTTACAACATTGAAATGTGAATGAATTAAGCCATTGTTTTCACATCAATGGCCTTTCTAGCTTGAACCATTAGAAATGAAAACTGCTCCTCTTCGGTAAGATTAGAATTATCTAAAATAATAGCGTCAGCCGCTTTACGCAAAGGATCTGCCGCACGGGTGGTGTCCTGTAAATCGCGTTGTGCGATGTTTTCACGAACATCTTCAATGGAGATACTCACTCCGTTATTTTTCAATTGAAGAAATCTGCGTTGGGCTCTCACTTCAACATCTGCTGTCATGAACACTTTCAATTCAGCCGTTGGAAGAACAACCGTTCCGATGTCTCTTCCGTCCATAACAACTCCACCATTCTCTGCCATGCGCTGTTGAATACGAACCAACTTCTCGCGAACGGCTTTAATTGCACTAATGGCAGACACGTGAGAACTTACCTGCATGCTTCGAATTTCTTTGTCGACACACGTACCATTCAAAAACGTTTCAATTTCTTGAGTGTCGGAATTGTATTTGAATTGAATTAAAATCAAGTGAAGCGATTCCACCAACATCTTCTCGTCTATGCTTCCATTGCTTTGAACATATCCATGCTCAAGCGCATAAAAAGCAACTGCTCTGTACATTGCACCTGAATCGATGTAGATATAATTCAAGTTTTTGGCAATGGCCTTGGCTAATGTGCTTTTACCACAGGATGAATAGCCATCGATGGCGATGTTAATTTTGTTGGTCACTCGGTTAGGGAATTGAAGCCCCGAATTTACAATGGTTCCGCGGAAATCACCAAGTTTTATTTTAAAATGTGGTAATATTGCGAACATGAAAAGTTTGAGTCGATTGAGTGCGATAAATAAAATGAACAAGTCCTTTTTTCTTGTCGCCCTAATTTCCTCATACAGTCTCCTTTCGTGCAATAACATCCCGTACTTCGGACACCAGGAAGGGAAAATAATTTACGATGTCACCTTTCCATATGAATCCAACGACATTAAGCTTGCG
>JBJOPP010000020.1:0-3941 GCA_046050685.1 Bacteroidota bacterium | reverse complement strand
GAACAATATTCTTTTTCCTGCTGCGAAGCGCGAAAAACAGAAAACTTAATTTTTTTTTAAAAAAATGCAACCTTTTTCAATCTCAAGCGTTATTAAATCTGTAACGATATTCTTTCGTTAGTACAGTTTTAGTTAAGGTTTAGGTTAAGGTATTGAAAAACCCGGAAAACGTTCCGGGTTTTTTAATGCTCAAAAATATTCAGCAAACGAAAAAAGAGCAGCCGAAGCTGCTCTTTTCAATTCAACATATTCACTTCATTATTTATTATGAAGGTGAGAATTTTTTCTTGAATAACCGAAGTAGATCAACAATCCAACAGCCATCCATATCGCAGCAACTTTCAAGGTTTGCAAATCAAGCGACGCGATCATAGCTGTACAAACCAAAATTCCCAAGATTGGAACCAATGGAACCAACGGTGTTTTGAATGGACGCACAAACTCAGGGTTTTTCACACGCATGATCCAAACGCCAGCGCTCACCAAAATGAACGCGAATAGGGTTCCGAATGAAGTCAAATCACCTGCTACACTGCCCGGTACAAATGCCGCGAACAATCCAACAAAAATGAATAAGATCCAGTTTGCTTTGTAAGGTGTGTTGAAACGTGGGTGCAATTCACCGAATGCCTTTGGCAACAATCCGTCGTTACTCATTGAATAGAACACACGGCTTTGTCCCATTAACATAACTAAGATAACGCTCGAGAATCCGGCCAAAATAGCCACGTTCACGGTTGTTGCTAACCACTCGTATCCTTTCATGTAGGTGCTAATGGTGTATGTAACAGACGCTTCTTTTCCTAAAGCAGGATCACCGAAGTCAGACCATGGCGCAACACCTGTAAGCACGTGTCCGAAGAGGATGTACAAAATGGTACACACCACCAACGAACCTAAAATTCCGATAGGCATATCGCGCTTTGGATTCTTTGCTTCTTGCGCAGCAGTCGAAACCGCATCGAATCCGATGAACGCGAAGAATACAATTCCTGCTCCACCTAGAACACCGCCCCATCCCCAATCGAAGAATCCTTCGTGGTCTTTCACCCCTTCTGGGATCAAATATGGTGCGTAGTGATCGGGGTTAATGAACTGCCATCCGATAGCAATGAACACCAATACAATAGCCACTTTCAAGAATACAATAATTGCATTTACGAAAGCAGATTCTTTGGTTCCTTTAATAAGTAGCAAGGTCAACATGAACAAAATCAACAATGCCGGTGCATTAATAATACCTGTTGACGTTTGAACAGAGCCAGCTAATGTTGGCAACTTCTCTAACTGTTCTGCAGACAAGATTAACTTACCATGATGAACCGCCTTCGACAAGTCGGGCATCAATGCAGTGGCTTGAGTCATCGCATCACCGGTTAAGTACTGAATACTCTCAAACGGCGAGTGACACCATTCGTAAGGAATGGTTCCCCCAAAGAGATTATTCAAGTATTCGCTCCATGCGATAGATACCGTTGCAGCACCCAGGGCGTATTCCATAACAAGCGCCCATCCGATAATCCAAGCAACTAACTCACCCATGGTTACGAAAGAATAAGCGTATGCACTTCCTGAAATAGGAATCATAGCCGCAAATTCTGCGTAACACAATCCAGCGAATGCGCAACCAATGGCTGCCACGACAAATGAAAGTGTTACTCCATTTCCAGACGCTTCTGCTGCAGCGGAAGCTGTTCTAACAAACAATCCAGCACCGATAATGGCGCCAACTCCAAGGGCTACCAACTGAAAGGCGCCCAACGTTCTCTTTAACGATTTCTCTCCGCCCTCTGCATCTGCGAGCATCGCGGCTAAATCTTTTTTCCTCCAAAGTGACATATTACTAGGTTTAGGTATTGTACAAATATAATGGATTCGAACAAAGTTCAATTTAAGTGGTTTAAACTTTACAACTGAAACAAATGACACAAACAGAAAAAGAGATGATTGCAATACAAATTGAGGAAATGGGAGATCAACACGTGATGACCACGATTGAGACGCCCATGAGAGAAGATGCTTTCTTGCTCAGCGATGACGAAAAGATTGCGCAGATCGAAGAGAAGTTTCGCGACATCATGAACATCATGGGGCTCGATTTAACCGACGACTCTTTGGCTGGAACTCCGCACCGCGTGGCGAAAATGTACATCAAGGAAATTTTTTCCGGATTGAATCCTGAAAACAAACCGTCGATCAAACTTTTCGAAAACAAATACCAATACAAGGAAATGTTGGTGGAGCGCAACATTACGTTCTATTCGAACTGCGAGCACCACTTCGTTCCGATCATTGGAAAAGCGCATGTGGCCTACATTTCAAACGGAAAAGTAATTGGACTTTCAAAATTGAATCGCATTGTGCAATTCTTCGCGAAACGTCCGCAAGTGCAAGAGCGCTTAACCATTCAAATTGCTGAAGAGTTGAAGCGTGTGATGGAAACGGAAGATGTAGCGGTGCTTATCGACGCTGTTCACTTGTGTGTAAGTAGTCGCGGCGTGCAGGACTTCAACAGTGCTACAGTGACTTCGTCTTATTCGGGAGCCTTCAACAATGAAGCGACTCGCAATGAATTTTTGAAATACGTTAACCTCGACAAGTAATGAATTATTTAGTTATTGGCGGAGCGAAAGGCGTTGGCGCAGCAACTGTTGCCTTGCTTGAATCGCAAGGACATTCGGTTTATTTCACCTCACGCGAAGCGTCTTCACACCCGAACAGTTTTGTTTGGAACATTGAAGACGAATCGTTGAACCTTCCCGAAGGGTTGGTACTCGACGGATTGGTGTATTGTCCAGGAACAATCAACTTGCTTCCCGCCCATCGTATTTCTCACGAAGTGTTTCTTTCCGACATGAACATCAATGCCTACGGCGCTTTGAAGGCAACGCAGTTGGCACTTCCCTATTTGAAAAAATCAGAGTCGGCCTCTATCGTGTTCATCAGCACGGTTGCTGTGAAGTTGGGCATGCCCTTCCACGCGAGCGTTGCCATGGCTAAAGGCGCATTGGAAGGATTGGGTAAAAGCCTTGCTGCTGAACTCGCTCCGAAGATTCGTGTGAATGTGGTTGCCCCTTCCCTTACACAAACCGGACTCGCCGAGAAATTCATCAACACCCCAGAAAAAGTTGAAGCGTCAAATAAGCGTCACCCTCTAGGCCGCATTGGTCAACCCAACGACTTGGCTGAAGCCATTTCTTTCTTGCTCAGTGAAAAAAGCAGTTGGATGACCGGGCAGGTGATTGGGTTAGATGGAGGGATGGGAGCTGTAAGGACGTAGTCCTTATAATGTGCAAGCACGAATGTCCTGCGGACGAATGCTTCGCGAATGTCTTCGACGATTTTAATTACGCAGTAGGAATTACGTAGTAGGAATTACGTAGTAGGAATTACGTAGTAGGAATTACGCAGTACGAATCCCTCAACTCCTCATACAACATAACCATCGCCAGCGTATCCAACTCGCAATACTTCAAAAGGCCTTTGACTAATTCTGCTCTTTCGGGGGTTGACATGTCTTCGTATTGAAGCTTGGCGTAGGCAACCATGGCGGCGCCACCGTTGGAGACGTCCTCCATCTCGGAAATTAATTCTTCCTGCTCGAAGACGTCCCAGTTTTCAAACAACTTCGGCAAACGATCGTAAGGACTTTCTAAAACTCCGTTCTGAATGGATAACCAAACATGAGTGTCTGGAAAATTCAAACTAGATAATCCAATTTCAGAAATGGTCTTCGCGTATTTGTCCTGCAAATAAGCACTTGTGCCCAAAATGGCTGGCAAGACCGATTTAATGGAATTGGATCCTTTCATTAAGGGATTGTAATAATAGTCCTTTACCACCTGACATAAATCGACCATATTGCGCGAGCCTTCCCAGGTGACAACAGCATCTTTTTTCTTCGAATGAGTAATCGTTTGAATGAATGCACACAACTCTTC
>JBJOPP010000019.1:0-2880 GCA_046050685.1 Bacteroidota bacterium | reverse complement strand
TACAATGAGGCTCAAAAGGTTTTATTGGTGATGTTGGAAGACTTAAAAAATGAGGCTTACAAGGATGTCATCTATTATGCCTTAGGAACCGTTACATTGGAATTGGAGAAGCGGAAGGAAGCGGTGGATTATTTCGAGAGTGCATTGAAATTCAACAAAAACAACAAGAGCAAGCGTTTGAAAATTTTCATGACTCTTGGCGACTTGTACTTCGATCAAAAGCAATATCAAGAGGCTCAGGTGAATTACGACAGTGCATACCACAACCTGTCAACGACTCATGAGCGCTACAAGGAAATTAAAGCACGAGCACTAAGTTTGAATGAGCTCGTGGGCTATTTGAATACCATAACAGAAAAAGACAGTTTGATTTCTTTGTGTGGAAAGCCAATGGCTGAAATTGAGAAAACACTAACCTCTGTTCACGAGCAATTGCAAGCAGAGATGGCCGAGAAAAAACGAAAGGACGAAGAAGAGCGTTTAGCAGCATTGAAGGGACAAGAGATAAACGGAACCTTTTGGATATACAATCAAGATTTATTGAAAAGAGGCAAAAATATTTTCGATGATACTTGGTCTGGAAGACCATTGAAAGACAATTGGCGAAACCAAAGTTTATTGGCCATGATGATTGGCGATAAAGATGAGAGTATTGTAGAAGTTACTGCAGTAGACAGCGCAGGCACTGAAGATCCGAAATATAAAATTCCATCCATTGATGAGCTTCGCTCGAAGTTACCGTGTGGAAATAACCAAGCCATTTCAGAAATGAAAAGTGATTTGGCCGAAGCGTATTACCTGGCCGGTTTGGTTTATAAAGAGAAGTTGGAAGACATGGACAATGCAATGACTTCTTGGGAAAGTATGATTTCCAAATGTGAAGAAGGCGGATTCCATCCATTGGCATACTATCAGTTATTCCGTGGCTGGTTAGCGAAGGAAAAGGAAGAAGGATATACCGCAAATCCGTTTTGCAATTCATGCAGCTCTGTATTCTGGGGGAATCAAATTAAAGCGAAGTATCCGAATTCAGATTGGGCTTTACTGGTCGACAATCCGAATTACATGAACGCAGAACAAATGCGTAAAGAGGAAGAAGAGAAGAATTACACCAAGGCCTACAACCAATACGCTACTAACCATCCTTACGATGCGGTTACCACTTGCACAAAGGCTATAACCGATCGTCCAACGAATCATTTGATTTGCCAGTATCACATGTTGAAGGCAACGTGTTTGGGAAAAACAGAAGTTGCGTTTGGAGTAAGAGAGAATTGTGAAGCGGAATTGAAAGCGGTTGTAGCAGGATGTCCAAACACAGATATGGCCACTCAAGCGGCCGAAATGCTCAAGCAGTTAACATCGGGCGGAGCGCCCAAGCCGGCGAATACAGCAACTGGTTCGAATTACATAAAGGCAGACCAGTCAGAACATTATGTTGTGGCCGTAGTGAACATTAAAAACACGAATTTGAATGCGGCAAAGGCTGCGGCCTCTGACTTCACGAAAACGTATTTTTCTGGATTTGATTACAAGGTGAGCAATACGATGTTCAACGAAGAGACCACATTCATTTTAGTGAAGTCATTTGCTAATTTGAAAGATGCGAGAGATTATTTTACTACTTTTGTTAGTGATAATGATTTGGTTAACGTTTTGAATTTATCGAAAACAGATAAATTCATTATTTCAAAACAGAATTATTTGGAACTTTTCCGCTCTAAAGACTTCAAAGGTTATTTAGAGTTTTTTACTAAAAATTATTGAACTATGTTATCAAAAGGAAACACATCTGCACGCCCTTCAGACTCAGCTTCTGAAAATGCTATTAACCGTATTGTTGAAGGAACTGTTATTGAAGGGGAAATCCGTTGCGAAAGCAATATTCGTATCGACGGTATTTTCACTGGAAACATTGGAACTAAAGGCCGTTTGGTTATAGGTCCAACAGGAAAAATCGACGGAAATGTTATTTGTCAAAACGCAGAAATCGAAGGGTTTGTAAAAGGAAAGTTAAATGTTCAACAATTGCTTTCTCTGAAGAGCACAGCGCGCGTTGAAGGCGATATTTTTACAGATAAGTTAGCGATAGAGCCAGGTGCAGCATTTTCTGGAGCATGTTCAATGGGACAAAAGCAAAAAGATGCCCCTAAGCCTGCGACTCCAGGCGCGCCTGCAACTCCGAATTCAAAATAATTCTTATTAATCCTTCCATTTTAAAATACTCTTCATTGGCCACACAGATGGCTTTAACCATTGGTTTGGGTGTTTGGGGCGGAAGAAAATTAGATGCTTATTTTCAAAATGAAAAACCAATGCTAACATTGGTTTTTTCAGTTTTAGGTCTTGTTGTGTCATTGATTGTTGTCATTCGAAGCGTATCAAAAAAATGAATCGATTTATTATTTCCAACGTTGTATTTGCTCTGCTTTGCGTGAGTGTTATTTATTTTTCTAGTCAGAAGTGGACGATTCCATTGACATTTATGATTGTCCCTGTGGTTTTCGCTGCGCTGAATGTAATCATGTTCAAATGGGTGAAAGGTGCCGTAGAAAAATCTCCCATGAGATTTGTCAACGCATTTATGGCCACCGTAACGGTTAAGTTACTTTTTACAGCTGCTGTTGTAGCCATACTTATTGTGCTCTACCCCGCGTCAAAAGCGCCTTTGGCTCTAGGAACTTTCTTCATTTACATCGGTGTTACAGTCATTCTTTCTCGGGCTTTACTGAAGATAAAGTGAGTAATCGAAAAGTTTTTGTAGAAAAAATTTCGTACGTGCTTTGTGTTGATTACTTTTGCACCGCCAAAAACGGGTATGTGATGGTGAGACTATATCAAATTCTTTTCATAATAGGCTTCTTAGGAATGACTTCTGTT
>JBJOPP010000018.1:0-5794 GCA_046050685.1 Bacteroidota bacterium | reverse complement strand
GATTCGAGGTGCCTTAAGCGGTCTGCTCGGATCTGCCACAGGTGTTGTTATTTACTTCATTAAAAATCAATAAGGTGTTTATACCATTGCTTCAAAGTTTGTGTCTAGGTGGCGCATCTTGGTTTTTATTAAACACAGCTAATCCAAACACAGCCTTCGAGAACGGACTTCTTTCGATTGCAGTGCTATACAGTTATTGGGTATCACAAAAACTTCATCAAGCTGCGTTTTGGCTTCCACTGCTCGTTATTGCAGGAACAATTACTTTATCACCGAACATTCATTCGGTTTTAATGTTACTCGTTTCTATTTTTACAATTATCTATTTCCTTCAACATAAATTTTCATTTCGAAAAATACCTTTGTTGAAGAACTTAACCGTTGCGCTTTGTTGGTCTATTCTTATTGCCATTCCAGATACAAATGAAGTTTTTCTTTTAGGGGGAAGTGTGTTCTTCACCACATTAGCACTATCGCTTTGTATTGACTTTGTTCAACGGAAAGAAGACGAAGGAAAGATTGAAACGGTGCCACATATCATTGGAACCAATCTGACACTTTTATTCGCGCTAATCTTTGTTTTACTCGGGCATTTATTTATGCCAACTTCTTTTTACGCCGGAATATTAGCCTTAGCACTTCAAGCTGGTCTTTCTTCTCTTCCAAAAGAAGACCAAAGAGAGGCTCTTAGAGAACTTCCCTTCCTGGCTTACGCAATAGGAATTTACTTGTTGTAAACGAAATCCAAAGCGTCGCAAAAATCTACGATTGCCTTCTCGATGTCTGCGTCTGTATGCGCCGCTGAAACAAATCCAACTTCGTATCCGCTTGGGCCTAAATAGATTCCTCTTTCCAAAAGAAAGCGATGAAACGGAGCGAACAATTGACCGCTGTTCTCGGGGATTTCATCCATACGTCGAATTGCTTTTTCTTTCGAAAAGGAAACCCAAAAAATACTTCCCATGTTAAAAATTCGGAAGACATAATTCTTCTGATCGGCATGGGCTTGAATAGCACTGACCATCTTCACTGTCTTTCTCTCCAACTCTTCGTAGAATGCGGGCTTCGCGCATTCTTTCAACTGAGCGAGACCTGCAGCCATGGCCACCGGATTTCCGGAAAGTGTTCCGGCTTGATACACGGGGCCATCTGGCGCAATTTGAGACATAATCTCTGCACTTGCACCATAGGCACCTACAGGCATTCCGCCACCAATGATTTTTCCAAATGCAAGAACATCGGGTTGAATACCGTAATATCCAGAAGCACCTTCAAAACCTAAACGAAATCCGCTGATTACCTCATCGAAAAGCAAAACAATTCCTTCACGCGTGCAGACCTCGCGAAGATGTTTCAAAAACACACCGTCTTGAATGAGTAGTCCGTTATTCGCTGGAACCGGCTCAATGGCCACAACTGCTATTTGACCACGATACATCTCAACAGCAGCGTCAAAAGCTTCGATGTCATTTAAAGGAACAACTATCGTCTCGTTGACATAAGCCTGTGGTATACCCGCGCTGCTTGAAGTTCCAAGCGTTGCCAAGCCACTTCCCGCCTTTACTAAAAGCGCATCTACGTGTCCGTGATAACATCCTTCGAACTTCAACACTTTATCTCTTCCGGTATAGCCTCTTGCTAAACGAATAGCACTCATGGCAGCTTCAGTTCCGCTGCTCACGAATCTAATTTTCTCTAAATATTTATGATGTTGTAATATAAAAGAGGCCAATTCATTTTCCTCTCTCGTGGGTGCGCCAAAACTGGCGCCCTTGGCTGCTGTTGTGCAAATCGCTTCCGTTACTGAATCGTTCGCATGTCCCAAAATAAGTGGTCCCCAAGAGCAACAAAAATCAATGAATTCGTTACCGTCGGCATCCCAAACACGAGAGCCTTTTCCTCTTTCAAAAAACAATGGGTTTCCACCTACCGACTTAAATGCACGAACAGGAGAATTCACTCCACCTGGAAAATATTCTTTTGCCTCTACAAAAAGGGCTTCACTGTTGCTCTGTTTCATGATGCAAACTTACGCTTGAACGAGAAAAACAACGTACTTTCGCATCCCACATTTTTCAACTTGAAATACAGTCTCACCCTTCTGCTGTTTTTGATTGCTTCCTTGGCTGTAGCGATTGACTTTCCCATTGAGTCTATTCAAAAACTTAAAAAATATGACATTAGCACTTCGCCAGAATGCGGTGTCTACGGGAATGGCATTGCTGTTTCATTTGAAAACAAATCCTCATTCAAGATACTCTTCAAACTTGGAACATCCGATTCCACTGCTTTTCAGAGCTATAAGAGTCCCATTCAAATTTCGCAAAACACCTATATTCAAGTTAAACTTGAGGGGTCGGGAGCACCTAACACTGTGTTCATTGGAACATTTATCGTTGGAAGAAATCACACCCTTCCTGTTGTTTGCCTCAAGGTTAATCCCAAAGAGTTCTTTCCTCCAACGGGTATATACGACGGAAAGCTAATTGTCAAAGGTGGAAATGCAAACGGCAAACCCGGAGGAGGTAATCAGTTCATTGGCAACTCTTGGAAGAAAACTCCAATTCCATGCTTTGCTCAATTCTTCTACAACAACAAATTGGTTGAAGCAACGGCTTGTCATGTGAAAACCTTCGGAGGGTGGACGCTAGGCTTACCTGAAAAATCTCTTCACTTGTATACCGACACTTTGGTTGGAAAGAAAGAATTCGAATACAAGTTTTTCAAGAACAAACCCTACAACGAATTCGAGCATCTTGTTTTACGCACCAGTGGTAGTGATCAGAACTTCACTCGTTTCAAAGACATCAGTATTTCGAGTTTTGCGGCTGAACTCATGGTTGACTACATGGATTATCAGCCGGTAATTTTATATGTGAATGACAAGTACTTCGGGATTGTGAACCTTCGAGAAAAAATCAACAAAGAGTACCTCGGATACAATCACAATGCTGCGAAAGATTTCACACAACTACTCGAACAAGAGGGCGGCAATTCAAAAGACTATCAATCACTAAAAGACTTTGCAGCAGCACATTATTTGGATTCTAATTTTCCAGAGGAAATTCAAAAATTGATGGATCTCGAGGATTACTTCAATTACAGTTTTCTCGAGATCTATATTGCGAACGTCGATTCTCGCGGGAACATTCGTTATTGGAAAGATTCCACTTCAGACAACAAATGGCGATGGATCTACTACGACGGTGATTTAGGCTGCGCAGGGAATTTTCACCGTCAGAATTTCTTGAAAGAAAGAATCAGTCCCGTTCAAACCGATTGGTACAATCCAACCTGGACAACTCACCTTCTTCGATACACAACAATGAACCCCGAACTGCGCAACAGGTTTGTGCAACAAGCGTGTTTACTTATGAGCACCGTGTTGCACAAAGACTCTGTTGTAAATCGCATTGATCAATTCGCGGGTGCCATTGCACCTGAGATTCCTTATCACGTAAATCGCTTTCCAATTACACAAAAGGAAACTGAAAAAGGGTGGCGCAATAATGTGAGTAACTACAAAAAATTCTGGGAAATCAGGCCTATGTCAATGTTTCGACATGTAAAGGAGGCTTATGGATTGGGAGACTCTGTGCACCTTCAATTGACAACGAATATCCCTAATGAGAAATTACTGATTATTAACGAATCGAAATTACATTTCAATAAAGTTGAAGGAGATTTCTTTGCGAACATTCCATTACCACTGTCGGTGCCTGAACATTCGTTCCCCTATGTATTCAAGCAGTGGAGCGATGGAATTAAAGACAAGAATCGTGTTTTAGATTGCTCAAACTCTTTGGCTATTGAAGCGCAATTCACTCACGCTCCTGTTTCAGAATTGAAAAACAAAATACACATCCGAAGATTCGGAAGTGAAATGAAAGCGAAAAATCCAATGAAGTGGATGGAAATCGTTAATCAAAGCGACGAGCCTATCGACCTCAACGGTATTATTCTTTACGATTCTCCAAATGGCATTGTTGACACGCTTTTCACGCACGGAGCGGGACAACAAATTGCTCCGTTGAGTTCTGCCATATTCGTAAGCCCGTTGCATACCAACGATATTGGACAAACACTCCATCTTCCCGAGGGAACGAAAATCTTTCCACTTGAATTTCCAATTGGATTTCAAACCAATCATTCGTTCTATCTCGGAGACAACAAGAACGCTGTAATCGATAGTATGCTGGTTCAATTTCCAGATTCAATTTTCACTCATGGAAAGCATTTCATGTGTTACTTTGACGAAAATGGAAAAACAGCTTACGATCGGGTAAATGAAAAAACTAAATTCGATTGGTCTGTTCAAGAAGTTAAATCAAACAATGCAATTATGAGCAACTTAAGCGAATTGCCTCTGTGGATATATTTAAGCAATGGCATTGCCTTGCTTTTATACATATTGTTGGCGGCATTTAAGAAAATCAAAGTGCGCGATGCAATTCGTTATTTCGCCTTTACCGCACTTGCGATTGGTTTGCTCTATTGGGCTTACAAAGGAGTTTCTATCCAAGAGATTGTTGGACAAATATTAAACACCCATTGGATTTGGATTGTGGCAGCGCTCGTAATTGAATATGTATCGGTTATTTTCAGAGGAATTCGTTGGAATCAATTGTTGAAGCCTCTCGGACACAAAGCAAATACATGGAACGCCATTCACGCTGTTGCCTTCGGATACTGCATGAATGACTTGGTTCCGAGAAGCGGTGAAGTGGCTCGTTGCACCTTGCTTTTCAAGTCAGATAAAATTCCCGTTTCAACGCTCGTTGGAACGGTTATCGTTGAGCGTGTGATAGACATGGTGATGTTCGGACTTCTTCTCCTTTGGGGAATTTTACTATTGCCTTCCACGCTATCTTCATTAATGAACGAAACGAAAAGTCCGGGATTCACCATGGAGTTAGGCATTGCACTTCTTGTTTTAGCAGTCATAGGGATTTTAGTCCTGCGTTACATTTTGAAGAACACTTTCAAAAATAAATTCATTGAAAAATTCGCCGAATTCATTCGTGGAACTTGGAGAGCATTTTTAAGTGTTGGAAAAATTGAAGGGAAATTCAAATTCATTTTTTTAACAGTTGGCATTTGGGGCGCATGGCTATTGATGACTTGGTTTAACTTATTAGCAGTTCCTGGTTGCGAGCACATGGGGTTGAATGAATCGGTATTCCTTATGATCTGCGCAAGCCTCGCTATGCTAGCGCCAACTCCAGGCGGACTGGGTGCATTTCATTCCATCACTATTATTGGTTTTATTGTGCTAGGATATGCCGATGAAAACAATGCTGCCACCTCACTTCTCGGTTTAACATTCGCTACGGTTTCGTGGTCAACGAGAACCATAATGGAAATTGTATCCGGATTTGTTGGATTCCTCATTGTATCATACAGAATCAAATATGGAAAAACTGCTTCAGCAAATTAAAGCTTGGCGCGAAGCCGGAGAAACCATTGTATTTACCAATGGCGTTTTCGACATTTTGCATGTTGGTCATGTTACTTATCTAGAACAAGCCGCTGCGCTCGGCAACAGGCTTATAATTGGCGTTAATAGCGACGCTTCTGTAAGAAGCTTAAACAAAGGCCCTGAACGTCCTATTAATCCCGAATGGGCGCGCGTTCGCATATTAGAGGCATTGCGTTGTGTAGATGCGGCTATTGTTTTTACCGATCACACACCGCTCGATTTAATTCTTTCGATTCAGCCCAACATTTTGGTGAAGGGTGGAGATTACAATCCGGAAGAATTGGATGAAACCAACAAGACCTACATGGTTGGTTC
>JBJOPP010000017.1:0-3051 GCA_046050685.1 Bacteroidota bacterium | reverse complement strand
AGGAGTCTTTGGTGGATTGGGTTCGAAGGGTGTGCTTCTAGCACCGTATTTTTCGAACTTATTTGCAGCAGTTTTGACTGATGGTGTTTCTATTCCGAAGGAAGTTAATACCTCGCGATTCTAACAATTCAAGGTGAAGAACCTTTGATATTGCATTCTATTTATTCAATTAGTTCAAATAGATTTGTTATGCACCTGAAATGTGCATGGAATGAAACGAATCTATTTACTTCTATTGCTATTGGCTTCGAGCTATTGGGTATCTGCGCAGCAGATAGATGAAGGAGATTCACGCGCCATGATTCAAGCAAACTTCATTTATCAATTTGCTGTGAACAGCAATTGGCCCGTGGAAATGAAGAAAGGAAAATTTCTAATCGTGGTATATGGCAACGACGCTGTGTACAAGCATGTCGTGGAAAAATATGGAATGAAGCCTGTGGGCGCTCAGACCATAGAGGTACAATCATGGAGCGATTATAAGCCAGGGGTAGGAAGTCATATTGTTTTTGTCGATAAATCGAAGAAGGCAGATCTTGCTAAAATCATGAAAGAGGTGAAGGGAAAAAGTACGCTCGTAGTCACGAACTGGGAAGGTGCTTTGGGAAGTGGTGCCGCCATTAATTTCAAAACAGTGGACAATTCTATTCGATATGAGTTGAGTGAAGCGGCTTTATCGGAGAAGAAGATTACGCCTGGGAATAAAATTTTACAATGGAAAGTTCAATAGTATGAAGCACACATTCTTACTTTTTCTGATATTACTGGGTGTTGCTCAAATGGGCGAAAGCCAGGTAAATCCGCTTGTTGCGAAAGCTGCGGAGTTATGTAGCGAAAAGAAATACGATGAAGCTTTAGCCCAAATTGACGAAGGATTTAAAACGGCTGACCTGAATGCTGATGCAAATGCGTGGTTCGTGAAAGGATTTATTCTGAAAGAACTTTACAAACAGAAAGAAGCGAACCAACGTCAAAGTAACTACAGATACCGAAGCGTTGTCGCATTGAATAAAGCTCGAGAGTTCGATTCGAATTTAGAATTCGCAGCGAATATTGATGCCGCTTTGCAATTCATTGCTTTTACCTATTTCAACGATGCTGTTTTGCGTTCGGCTGAAATGGATAGTGAATCGGAAAATGAGCCATTGGATTTGTTCAAAAAATTCGAAGTGCTTTACAAAGGAACAGAGTCCGAGTTGAAAGAGTTGAAGTTGGAATTCAACAGTAAAATGGCTGAAGGTCATTACCGCAATTGGATAAAAAACACCGAAGACAATCATCATTATACACTTTGTCTCGAGTACTATTCAAAGGTTCTTGCTTTGGATAATCGGAACTGCACGGCTAATCTGAATCTCGCTATTGTGAATTACAATCAAGGTGTTTATATGATTCGCAAGATTGGTGCACAAACCGACATGATGGATCTAATAGCTATTCAGGATGAAAGCGTGAAGAAGTTCAAATCTGCTATACCCTATGCCCAGCAAGCCTTTGCTTCATGCACCCCCTCACCAACGAACTACAAGGTTCTTATGTTTGTGAATAGAGCATTGGGAAGAGAGGAAGAATATCTTCGATTGAAAAAAGAGTCTGAGAAAAAATTCAAAACCAATTAATCGATATCCATGAATTGGTTCTTCAATAAGAAGTATCGTCTTGGATTTGGTTTCGGAGCCATCATCTTCATTGTCGCGGGAACGCTAATCATGACTATGATAACTCTTCAGCGGAGTTATGATATCAATCGAAAGATTAACGATAAATATGTTCCCTCAATTGGAAGATTGCAAGAGCTTGAAAGCTACACCCTTCGCTCGAAGGATTTAATCAAGGAGTGGGCGTTTGTTCAACGTGTTGAAGAGGATTTGCATAGGAAGGAAATGAAGGCGATCTCTGACAGTTCGCTCATGAATTCTTGGAATCGACTCAAGGAAGTTAAAAGCAATTTCAACCCGGAAGAACAGAAGAAGTTAGATTCGTTAGAAGTGAAGATTGGTGAAATGTTGGTTCAGTTTAAAGCTGTTCAAGACCTTCTGCCGACGTTCGACAGTTATAGCAATCCAATTGCATTAATGGAAGCCGAATCTTATTTCATTGAAGGAAGTGGAATTCCTTTGGTGGTTGAAGAAGCTGAATCTATTTTGAATGAATTGCGCACCAAGCAAACGGAACGCATGAATGCCGAAATTGAAGAGATGAATGTGCAGTTCTCTCGTCTAACAGGCGTGCTGGTTGTAGTGTCGTTGTTTGTTTTGTTTGCAGGAATTGCCATTGCCTATTTCACTACGAAATTGCGGAAGCAAAAGGAGGAATCAGATGTTCAGAAAGAACAATTGAATTTGCTTTATCGCGATTTAACTGATAGTATTAACTACGCGCAAAGACTTCAAAATACCATCTTACCGAACATTGGTGCGGTGCGACAAATCTTCAACAAGAGTTTTGTTTTTTATGTTCCGAAGGCCGTTGTAAGTGGCGATTTTTATTGGTTTAAAAATGTAGGTGGAAAGAAACTCTTTGCTGCTGCAGACTGCACCGGACATGGGGTTCCTGGAGCCTTTATGAGCTTGGTAGGTCACAACTTTTTGAATCATGTGACCAAAGTATTTTTAGATCCCTCTCAGATTTTAAATAACGTGAATCGTTTAGGAACTGAAGTACTACGTAACAACAACAATGGTGTTCGAGATGGAATGGACATTGCACTTTGTGCTATTGATGAAAAAGAAATGCAATTGGAATATTGCGGGGCGAACATTCCACTTTATGTGGTGAGAAAAAATGAACTGATCGAATTAAGTCCAACCAAACGAAGTATTGGAACCTTTGGTGAGCGCGGAGAATCTTTCGCAACGCAGAAGTTTCAATTGGAAAAGGACGACATGGTCTTTGCATGCAGTGATGGATATGCAGATCAATTCGGAGAGGCAACAAACAAGAAGTTCATGCGGAAGCGCTTCAAAGAAGTACTTACCTCAATTTCCACATTGGAAATTGATGGGCAAGAAAAAACCCTTCACGAAACGTTTGACGCTTGGAAGGGTTCAG
>JBJOPP010000016.1:0-3128 GCA_046050685.1 Bacteroidota bacterium | reverse complement strand
CCGACGGAAGCTTTTACGAAGACGCCTCCATTCATGAAATAAACTTAGCCGTTCCCGGAACAGCCATGTTCGATTTAACCGAGATTCCCAACGGAGATTACACAGGGGTTCAGTTTGCAATAGGTTCGGACACTTCGAATGTTTTTAGTTTTTTCTCTGGATCATTAGCAAATGCTAACTTTGACTATTCGGGGTTCACTGCAAGTGGTCCGGTTTACACACCTATTTACGATTTTGGAAGTATTCTAACGATCTCGCCTGATGCTGCACCTGTTATGCACATGAGTTTGAACCTAGAGTCGCTCTTCGCAAACGGAATAACTCCTTCGATTATCGATACTATCCAGATAGGTTCTGCAGAAAGCGAGACAGTAGTATCAAATCTTGTGAATGCTATCTCATTCGAACATTTACATCAGTAAGATGAAATTCAAATTATCAATAGCGGGGCTGCTTATTGCAGCCTCGCTTAATTCTTTTGCATGCGATGTTTGCGGAGGAGGCGGATCTGGGAACTTCCAAGGAGTTGTTCCACTTTTCGGCCAGAATCAGTTTGCATTTCGAACGAATTACTTTGAGGCCATTCATCCCGACATGGCCTATAGCAGTCCACTACCGAGCAGTATTATCCGAGAGGATCATTTCCTTCAACAAGAATTAAGCTATCGAAAATTCACTTCGAAAAAAATGATCTATTCATTCAGCGTGCCTATAGGAATAAACACGCGTATTGAAATGGATCGAATCACTCAAATCAAAGGCATTGGCGATATTCAATTAGGTGCATCACGCATTTTAGTGAACACCTCAGACAGTTCTTTTCGTGCGGTGAAACACATCCTAACCGCAGGTTTTGGCTTATCTCTTCCAACTGGAAAATATATGCAGCGCGACGAAACGCTTCTTCGCCTGCCGGCAAATTTTCAATTGGGAAAGGGTGCCTATTCCTACAGCTTCAATTTGTACTATGTTCTGAGACGAAGAAATCTCGGCCTTGCATTCAACGCACAAGAGCGACTCTATTCTGAAAACGAATTGAGTTATCAATTTGGAAATGCATACGCCCTTTCCGCCGTCGGCTTTTATCGATGGAATTTGGAAAATCATGGAACAACCCTTTTACCTCAATGTGGGATTTCGTATGAACATCAAGCCCAAGATTTTTCATACGGAATAGCCGAAGTTTCCACCGGTGGAACTCAAACGTGGGGCAATTTCGCCATTGACATTTACCGCGGAAGATGGGCTTATGGGATTAACCTTCAACGAAAAATAAGTTCTTCACTTCCTGCAGGAATGGCTGAAAGCAATGTGAGATTTGGCCTTCAGGCAACCTATCGCTTAAGCGCGAAGAAATAAAAGCTGTTTCTTATTTAGAATCGTTTTACTTAACTTATCTTCGCGGCATGATTCGATTAATCATTGCCGATAACAGTCAGATAGTCCAAACAGGACTGCATTCTATTTTTTCCAATTACGAAAACATAGAAATCATTGGCGATGCCGCCACTGAAGCGAAATTGACAGATCTGCTCGTTTCATTCGAAGCAGATATTTTATTGATTGATTTTACAGCACCTGGATTTTCTGTAGACTCTGTGCGTCAATCTTTGCGACTTCAACCTAAACTAAAGGTTGTTGCGTTAACGGCTGATCAAAGTGGAGCGACTATCGTGAATGCTTTGCGTGCAGGGGTTACGAGCTACATACGTAAGGATTGCGATGTGAATGAAATCTTAGATTCCGTTCGTGAAACTGCCGCAGGAAGTGTTTTCTTTTGCGGAAATATCGTAGACAGAATTCGCAAAGAAGCCATAGACATCGAGGATTTGGCTGTTGCAACATATAATTGCGAGCCCACAACCATAAGCAACAGAGAAAATGAGATCATCACGCTTATTGCTGAAGGCTATACCAATGTTGAGATTGCGGAAAAACTATTCCTCTCAACACACACGGTGAACACACATCGAAAGAACATTATGCAGAAACTTGGGGTGAACAATACCGCCGCAATTGTGATGTATGCCGTAAAGAAAGAATTGGTTAGTCCGAATAAATTTCTGTTCGCGCCTTCTGCGAATGCCTAAAGTCTGAAGAAATGTGTTATTTTTGGTTTCCTGATTTTTAGGGAATCAATCAAAACGCTCAATGATAGCTACACAAAAACCGATTGAGATTCGTAAAGTAGCCGAAAGCCGCATTCACCAAGTCGATTGGGAGAATCTCGGATTCGGACACGTTTTTTCGGATCACATGTTAGTCATGGAATACCACAATGGCGAATGGGGAGCACCCGTTATTCAACCATACGGTCCCTTGCACTTTTCGCCAGCCATTAGTTCACTTCACTACGGCCAAGCCATTTTCGAAGGCATGAAGGCTTTTCGTAATACCGATAATGAAGTCTTTATTTTCCGCCCAGAGGAAAACGCAAAACGCATGAATCACAGCGCTGCACGTCTGTGCATGCCTACCCTACCTGAAGATGTTTTCGTTAATTGTGTTGAACAATTGATTTCGCTTGACCGCAATTGGGTTCCTACCCTTGACGGTGAGGCATTATACATTCGTCCACACATGTTTGCGATCGACGAATATGTTGGAGTAAAGCCTAGCGATAGCTATATGTTTGTGGTTTTCACCAGTCCGGTTGGAAGTTATTACACTTCTGAATTGAAGGTGAAGATTGAACACCACTACTCTCGTGCTTCTCACGGCGGAACGGGTTCAGCGAAAGCCGCAGGAAACTACGCAGCTGCGCTTCTTCCAACGAAAAAAGCTCAAGACGAAGGATACAACCAATTGTTGTGGACCGACGCTGAAAGTCATGAGTATTTGGAAGAGAGCGGAACCATGAATGTGATGTTCCGCAAGGGAAACACCATTATGACTCCACAACTTTCAGATTCTATTTTAAGTGGAATTACCCGCGACTCTATTCTTCAAGTGGCTCGTGACTGGGGATATGAAGTAGTGGAGAAGCGCATTGCTGTTGCTGAACTGATTGAAGGACTTCGTAACGGTGAAATAAACGAAGCATTTGGCGCGGGAACTGCCGCTACCATTGCTCCTATTCGCACGATTTGCTTAGATGGACATGATTATAATTTGAATGAATATTCAAC
>JBJOPP010000015.1:0-3724 GCA_046050685.1 Bacteroidota bacterium | reverse complement strand
TGAAAACTGCTAAGTTGGATGTTCTTTACGGAGCTTTGGTAAAAGAGAATCCTAAAGGAGAGGACTGGGATGGTTTCAAAGCTGCAATGGAGAAATCAGCCATTGCTGACCGTGACATCATCGTTCGTATTCTTCAAAGAACTACAGATTTGACTGAGAGAGAAACTGAAATTAAGAACATCTCTAAGACATACACTGAAATCAAAGATTTGATTTTCCCTTCACTTCGTCGTTGCGTAATTCGTGTTTATTACACAGAGAACGGATACACAGATGCTGAATTAATTTCTTTAGGAAAATCGAACGCTTCCGTATTGAACTACGAAGAGTTGTTGAAAGCAGGTTCTTTGATTGAAGATGCAAACGTTCAAGCTGCTATCTACAAAGAGGCTGAAGGAAAAGCAAACGGTGACTACCGCGCTTCGAACAACCTAGGTGTTGTTTATTACGGAATGAACAAGTCTTCTGAAGCTGCGAAGCAATTCGAAAAGGCTTACGGAATGAAGAAGAACGCAGAGACTTCAAACAACAACGGTGTTGCTGTTCGTTTGAGCGGTGATCGCAAGGGTGCGATGAAGTTGTTCAACGAAAGCGGTTCTGCTGAAAGCAAGTACAACAAAGGTCTTATCCTTATTGCAAACGGTGACTACGCTGGTGCAGTTTCTACCATGAAAGATGTGAAGTCATTCAACTCTGCTTTAGCTAAGATGTTAAGTGGCGACAATGCTGGTGCAAAATCTGATCTTGATGCAAGCGGCGACAAGTCAGCTTTAGCTGATTACCTTCGTGCTATCATCTGCGCTCGTTCAAATGATGCAGCAGGTAAAGACGCAAACTTAAGTTCGGCTATCGCTAAAGATGGTTCATTAGGTGAGAAGTCTAAAACAGATCTTGAATTCACGAAGTAATTCGAATCGATATAAAAAAGAAAAAGGGACTTCGGTCCCTTTTTTTATTTCTTATTTTGTGTTGAAGGTGTAAGTAAATCCGATGGCCATGAGCTCCTTGAATTGCAAACCTGGTCCTATGTCTGCTGGATGAAACACCCCGTTTTCATCGGTTAATTCAGGCGATTTAATGATTCGAATATCATCGTCATATATCAATTGAGCGGATATGGTTACTGAAAGATATTTGTTCACCTTCATGTTGAAGTTGTTCTCCCAGTTCACGTCTACATTTTTTGGATTCTTCGCGTAGTTAGAAAACAATTCAAGCTTACTGGTCCAGTTCACGTTTTCCAAAATAACGTTGGTATAGTTCAATCGAATATATCCCCCAATTTCATTACGTCTGCGCTTCCCGGGAACGAGAATATTTCCATTTGCATCGCGAACCGCAGGTGTTACACCAAATTGCCCCGCGTTAGCAAGGTCAGCGTTCATGACAAATGTTGCGCGGTAGGTAAGTGGTGCGAAGAACGCTGAAACGCCTTTCTTGGGCTTGTAATCCATGCCTAATGCACTAACTACGTAAGCTGGCGCAAACAAATCACTGACTTTTCCCTTTGAGTAATCTGGAAGTCCAGATGGAAGCGTGGTGTAACCGGGTGCAACCTGACTTCTAACCGAAAGCAAAAAGGAGTAGTACCAATTCTTCGAAGCCTGCTGACCATACTTGCTTGAGAAGTCGAAACGGTCTTCTGTTTTTATGGACGGAATAGAGAAGTCTACAATGCTTCTTCCGTAGGACAAGTTAACCGCATTGTCCCACGCGCGTTTGTCTTTTCGATATAAAACAACAGAGTTGAAAATTCCTGTTACATTGAACGAACTGTTTCCACCGGCCGCCCAATTCTTTAAATAAGTTTGAGTGGTGTTTATGCTTGAAGACAGCTTGAAATACCAACCTGTATCTTGAATAGGAGCCAATGCCCGCATAGATCCTTCTTCTTGCGAAATTGGATTCAAGCCAGGCTGCGCCCAAGCAATCACAGGCGAAAATAAAAATGGAAGTAACAACACTTTACGCATACGCTGCGAAACTAATTTTTCTTTGAACACATAACTGAATCATTCTGAAACTTATTTAACATTGCACTATGAATACCGAAGGATATCCGTCGAAGGTTATAATTGCATGGGGAGAGGCCATTTCAGGAAACATTGCTATTCGAGAGTGGCTCATGGCAAATGGCTATCCTGAATTAGGCGTATTCGTTCACGCGCTGAACAATCAAGACGATGCCCGCACCTGGCTTATGGAAAATAATTTTCCGCACCTCATGGCTCTAATCAATGGCTCCGAAGGTAATCCGAATGCTTTGCTCTGGTTGAAAAAGAACAAGTACGATGTGCTCGAGAAAATGGCGAGAGCAGCGGACAACAATGAAGAGTCTTTGATGTGGTTGCTGGAAAAAAATCTTCCCGATATGGCGGCAATTGCGCAGCGAATCTGTATTGTGAAAAATGAAATTGAACGTCGAAATAACGACATCCATTCGATCTCGCCGTTCTAGTTTTTTCTCGGGACGTAGGCCAAAACATTCATTTTCTCGAAATGAAAGGTGTCGTTTGCTGCCTGTTGAATTTGTTCCGCAGTTATTTCTTCCAATTTGCGAAACACTTCTTTCATGGTGTCGATGCGATTGAATTGGTGCAGACTTTTTCCCAAATTGAACATGAGTGCACTTCCGCTGTCTTGCGCCAATGCCATCTGTCCAATAATCTGCTTTTTCGCTTCTTGCAATTGACGGGCAGTCATTTTATTCTCTTTGTAGTAACCTAAAGTCTTTTCACAAAGGTCAATGGCCTTTTTCAAATTCTCTTTATCGGTGCCTAAATACAAACTGAAAATTCCACAATCGGTAAAGGGTGCATAGGTGCATTCAACATGATAAGCCAATCCATGCTTCTCTCGAATGACCATACTGAGCTTGTTATTCAGCGCTGGTCCACCAAGAACATTGGTGAGCAAGGTTAGGGCAGGGCGCAGTTTATGCGGATAGGCATAAGCCTTTCCGCCAATGAGAAAATTCACTTGGTGAATGTCCTTTTCAACGTAAATTTTCTTTCCGGATTTTAAAGAAGGCTTAACTCTTTTTTGAGTGAAGGGACTTAGCTTTTCCTTCCCCAAGTGCTTTTCTAAAATCAATTGCAGCTTATCAATAGGAATGTTCCCAGCCGAAGAAAAAACCAATTGTTCTGCCGATAAATTTCGTTTGCGAAAGCGCTCGAGATGCGAACGCTTCATGCTGTTAATGCTTTCCTTGCTGCCAAGAATGCTTCTGCCCAAGGAATGCTTGCCAAACAAATGCTCATCGAATTCTTCGAAAATCATTTCGCTTGGACTGTCGAAATAACTGTTCAATTCATCAATGATCACTTCCTTTTCCTTTTCAATTTCTTCGGTTGGAAAGGAAGGGTGAAAAGTAATGTCAGCAATGAGTTCAATGGCTCTTTCGTAGTGTTCCTTCAACATAGAAGCATGAATCCATGTTTCCTCTTTCGCTGTGAAGGCATTTAACTCTCCGCCTACAGCATCTAGTCGTGAAAGGATGTGATGATTTTTTCGCGTTTTTGTTCCTTTGAAGAAACAGTGTTCTAAAAAATGCGCAAGTCCGTGTTCCTCGTCTTCTTCGTCACGACTTCCAGCTGCGATCATTAAACCACAATGCGCAACGTCTCGATCCATGGGCTGATGAACAACACGGATTCCGTTCGATAAAGTAAATACAACGGGGTTTGGAAGTAAACTCAATGTGCGCAGTTTTCGCCTTTCTTCG
>JBJOPP010000014.1:0-6122 GCA_046050685.1 Bacteroidota bacterium | reverse complement strand
GGCTAACATCTCAAGGTTAGCCTTTTCTTTTTCCTGAAACCCTTTTAGTGCAACCTATTCTTTCGTATTATTGTCTACAATAGGAAACCATACTGAAACCAATGATTTTAAATTTATTAAGAAGAAACGCTGTCATTTTCTTGGCCTTGATAGCATCTTTTTCTGCTTCGTCACAAGTCGTTATCAATGAATTCTGTTTTGCAAACTATTCCGACTATGCAGTTGGAGGCGAGTTTGAAGATTGGGTTGAGTTTTATAATCCAACCGGAGCCGTAGTTAATATTGGTGGCTACTGGTTAAGTGATGACGCTCTTAATCCAATGAAGTACCAAATTCCAGCCACCGTTACTGTTCCTGCGAATGGATATAAGCTTATTCTTGTGAGTGGTGTTGGGGCCTACAATCCTGGATTTCTTGGACAAACAAATACAAACTTTAAGGTTACTCAATCGAACGGAGAAGATTTCGTTTTCTCAGACCCATCTGGAAACATTTTAGAGAGCTACGATTTCGCGACGATTAGTCCGAATCAAATGAATCAATCATACGGACGTGTGCCGAACGGGACAGGTACTATGGTTATTCAAACCAATCCATCACAAGGAGCTGCAAACTCAGGAGCAACAGGAAACGGATATGCCATTCGTCCAACTATTGACGTTCAAGCCGGCTATTATGCTGCTCCAATTACAGTGACACTTGCAACAACAGAACCAGGAGGAACTATATATTACACAACAAACGGTTCTCAGCCATCGAACACCAGCACTGCATACACGGGTCCTATAAACATTAGCACCACAACGGTTTTGCGCGCAATTGTTTATTCTCCGACAGCAGGAATTCTACCTTCTTTTACTGAAACCAACACCTATTTCTTTGGAAACGACAACCATACTATTCCTGTGGTTTCCATTTCGGGAACAACCTTAGACGGGGGGTGGAACGGTAACGAATTAACACAACTCGAATTTTTTCAAAACGGAGCATTCGTAGTTGAATCGCACGGAGATAGCAACGAGCACGGTAATGATTCGAACGCATACGGACAAAGAGGTTTTGATTACATCACGCGCGATGCACTTGGATACGATGACAAGTTGGAGCACCCAATGCTTCATACAAGTGACAGACCCAGTTATCAGCGATTAATTTTCAAAGCTGCTGCAAACGACAACTACCCATTCTCGAATGGAGGAGCGCATATTCGCGATGCATATGTTTGTGAATTGTCACTTTTAGGCAACTTGCATCTAGACGAGCGCAAAACACGAAATTGTATCGTGTACATCAACGGCCAATATTGGGGAGTTTATGAAATTAGAGAGAAAGTAGACGACACAGATTACACGAAGTACTATTTCGATCAACCTGCGGGAAATGTAGATTTCTTAAAAACATGGGGTGCAACTTGGACCGAATTTGCTGCGGCGCCAGGATTCAATCCGCAAACACAATGGAACACGTTTGTGAACTTTGTGACCACAAACAATATGGCTACACAAGCTAATTACGATTATGTATTGACACAATTCAATACGATGAGCTTGATTGACTATTTCATTCTGAATGGTTACACTGTTTGTACCGACTGGTTGAACTGGAACACCGCATGGTGGAAAGGAACCAATCCACTCGGAGATGCGAAACGCTGGAGATACGCTTTGTGGGATAACGATGCAACGTTCGGTCATTACATCAACTACACCGGAGTACCAAGCACACAGCCTACTGCTGATCCTTGTCAGATTGAAGGAGAAGGTAATGTTGGTGGACAAGGACACATTCCTGTATTGAATGCCTTATTCGATAATCCCGATTTCTTCGCCGATTACATCCAACGCTATGCTGAATTGTCGAATACCATTTTCTCTTGCGAGCAAATGATTCAAGTGTTAGACAGTATGATTTTAGTAATCGAGCCAGAGATGCCTCGTCAAATTCAAAGATGGGGCGGTAATGTGAATACCTGGAACAACAATGTTCAAGACATTCGCGATTTCATTTTGGCACGTTGTAACAATGAAATCATCGGCGGAATTACCGATTGTTACGATGTTGTTCCTTACAATGTAACCTTTCAAATGGACGGAGTGGGAGAGATTATTGTTGGAGAAACGCACTTTACAGCGAACGAATTGCCATTTTCAGGGACTTATTTTGGTGATTTAGAAATAGACCTTGAGGCTATCATTGACACTGTGGTGGGGCCATGTAGTTCTTTCCAAGGTTGGGAAATCATAAGCGGTACAGGAGTTATTGCTGACCCAACGGCACCAATCACCACATTAATCGTTCAGTCAGATGTTACCGTTCAAGCCATTTTTGGAATACCAGCATCAGGTCCAGTTACAATTGTAAGCGATGTAGTTCCAGCGGGAGCAGGTAACATTGTATTCAACGGAACAGCACAAGCAACTTATCCGAATACATTTTCTGTAAATGCCGGAGATTCAACTACTGTTAGTGTTACCGCGAATCCTTGGTTTACCTTCAATCATTGGGAATCTACCAACGCGACACTTCTTCCGAATACAACAACAACTTCTATCTACTTGAATCCTTGCGCTGCTGATACTGTAGTTGCAATTTTCGACGAGACTCCGCATGCAATTCTTCAAGTAGATGTCATGCCAGTGGGAGCTGGAACGGTAACCATGGATGGAACAGTGCTAGCCGCATATCCTTGGAGTAACGAAATACTTGCAGACATCGACTATACATTCAATGCGAATGAAATCCCTGGTGTAACCTTGTTCGACCATTGGGAAATCAATAACCATCCGTTAAATCCGAATACCCTTACTCCAGATGTCATCCTTCACTTAATGGTGAGTGACACGTTGGTGGCGGTATTCACGATAATCGATGAATTCCCATTGACAGTAGATGTTCAACCAGCAGGAGCGGGGTCTGTTACCATGAACGGAAATCCATGGACGCCACTTCCTTCGACCCAAGTGTTCTCTGAAAATACCTTCATGAATTTCGTGGCTTCTCCGGCTGATTCATGGACGACTTTCAACCATTGGGAAATCAATAACCATGTCCTTTCACCATCGATTTCAAGTTCATTTGTGAATTTCAACTTTACGGAAGAAGACACTTTGGTTGCTTTCTTCGATGTAACGCCGCATCATCCGCTTACGGTTATGGTGAATCCTCCAACAGCGGGAACGGTGTTGTTCGATACTGGAAATGCAACAACTACTTCATTGACCATTGAGAACGAAGACAACATTCCGGTGAACTTCACTGCTCTTCCAGAAGCGTATTGGTTGTTCACAGGATGGCAGTCTGTGGCTGGAACGCCAATTAATCCGAATCTTACAGCGGATCAGGTTTCAGCAATTTTCACGGGAACCGATACCATTATTGCGAACTTCGAGAAGGAGCCTTTCTTGTACTATGTGCCGAATACCTTCTCTCCGAACGACGATGATTTGAATGAAGTATTTATCCCTGTGTTGAACGGTTACGATCCAACAGATTATTACTTTGCTATCTACGATCGTTGGGGTGTATTAATTTTTGAAACCAACGATCCTCAGAAAGGATGGAACGGTACTTACAATGGTTCAGGAGCGCACTATGTTGAAAACGACGCTTATGTTTGGAAGCTTCGTGCGAAACCAATTGGTGGACGCGAACCGTTGGAATTAATGGGCACATTGACACTCTTTAGATAAGCATTTTCGAATTAACTTCGTTGCATGAATATTCGTAGCGAAGTTTTTTCAAATCAGACCCTTCAAGACTGGCAATCGCTAGCCGAGAAAGAATTAAAAGGAAAATCCCTCGACTCTTTGGTTCGCCAAAAGGAAGAAGGGATTTTTTTATTTCCCTATTCAACAGAAGCGAAATCTACAGAAGAGCCAACATTTCGCGCAGCTCCTTCGTGGCAGTTGCACCAATCGTTTAAAACGACCGATTCACTTCAATGGAATGGTCTGGCGTTGGAGGCATTGAATGGTGGAGCGAACAGCTTGACCATTCCGGCTTCTTTCAACGCTAGTGATATGAAGGTGGCGTTGAAAGACATCTTCGTCGGCTTCATCCATTGGGAGTTGGAGGCGCATGCCGAGCAAGCCGACGATCAGATAGACGCCATTAAGCAAGCTTACGAAGCACAAGATCGCGCAGGCGTTCTGTCCTTCATTCATTCCAAACACATCCATACAAACCCATTGTTCGGAAACCACGCTGCAGCGTCGGAGCAAATCGCGTTCGCTGTTTTAGCTGGAATTGAATTCATAGAAAATACGCATTTGTCCATCGATGATGCTTCGGCTCAAATCCTGTTTCATTTTTCGGTTGGAAGTGAATTGTATGTTGAAATCGCCAAGCTGCGTGCCTTTCGCGCGGTGTGGTCTCATGTAATAAAGACAGGAACTTTTGATCACGCTTGCTCGAATCACGCTTTCGTGAAGGTGCAAACAGACGGATATTTTCAAGCAAAGAAAGACACCGACAACAACTTAATTCGCGCAACCATTCAGGCATTGGCAGCGTGCGTGGGTGGTGCGAATCGCATTGAAGTTCTTCCTATGGATTATGCCAATGCCGCTGATGTGAACGAACAATTGCGTTGGGCAAGAAACATTCAACATCTGTTGATTGAAGAATCTTACTTCGATCAATATTCCGATTTAGCGAAGGGAAGTTATGCGTTAGAAAAACTCACGGAAGACCTTGCAACAAAGGCGCTTGCGACCATGAAGGAATTTGAATCTTCCGAGAAATTGGAGTTATTCATTCAAACAAAAAAAGAAGAAAGAGCCGCACAGCAAGCGAAACGCGTTATTGTGGGTGAAAACAAATACGTGCAGTCATGAGTAAATTGAATTGGAAAGAAGTGGGCTTCAACTTCAACGAAGAAGCGAAGTCTGCAACGTGGGGAGCAGGCGCAGCGCCGTTTTTACGCGGACCATATGCCAGCATGTACACCGTGCGTCCGTGGACCATTCGTCAGTATGCCGGATTCAGTACCGCTGAAGAATCGAATGCGTTCTACAAACGCAACTTGGCTATGGGACAAAAAGGATTGTCTGTTGCCTTCGACTTAGCAACCCACAGAGGTTACGACAGCGATCACGAGCGCGTAAAAGGCGACGTTGGAAAGGCAGGGGTAGCAATAGATTCAGTTGAAGACATGAAAGTTTTGTTTCATGAAATTCCCTTGCACGAAATGTCGGTAAGCATGACCATGAATGGAGCCGTGCTTCCTATTCTTTCCTTCTACATTGTAGCCGCCGAAGAACAAGGCGTTCGTCCAGAACAACTCACCGGAACCATTCAGAACGATATTCTGAAAGAGTTCATGGTTCGAAATACATACATCTATCCGCCAACGCCGAGCATGCGCATTGTCTCAGACATCTTCGAATTCTGTTCGAAGGAAATGCCGAAGTTCAATCCGATATCTATTTCAGGATATCACATGCAAGAGGCTGGAGCGACGCAAGAGATTGAGTTGGCGTACACGTTGGCAGACGGATTGGAATACGTTCGCGCAGGCTTGAAAGCGGGCATGAGCATAGACGATTTCGCTCCACGCTTGTCGTTCTTCTGGGCCATAGGCATGGACACCGTGACTGAAATTGCGAAGATGCGCGCAGCACGCGTGTTGTGGGCTCAACTGATTAAGTCATTCAACCCGAAAAATGAAAAATCAATGGCGTTAAGAACCCACTGTCAAACCAGCGGTTGGTCACTTACGCGTCAAGATCCATACAACAACGTAGCTCGTACATGCATTGAAGCACTGGGCGCAGCGTGGGGTGGAACGCAGAGTTTACATACCAACGCACTCGATGAAGCCATTGCTTTGCCAACCGACAACAGTGCGCGCATTGCACGAAACACGCAGTTAATCATTCAAGAAGAAACAGGTCTTTGCGAAGTAGTAGATGTGTGGGGTGGAAGTGAAGTTGTGGAGAAGCGTACACAAGAAATTATGGACGCTGCGTGGAAGTTGATTGAAGAAGTGGAAGAGATGGGTGGAATGACCAAAGCCATTGAGGCAGGCATTCCGAAATTGCGTATTGAAGAAGCAGCAGCGCGAAAGCAAGCGCGCATAGACAGCGGAAGAGACAAGATTATTGGGGTGAATATTTTCCAGT
>JBJOPP010000013.1:0-3765 GCA_046050685.1 Bacteroidota bacterium | reverse complement strand
GCAAAAGAAAAAGCAGCAAAATCGCTACGTTGAGTTTTGCTGCTCTTCCTTTTTTCATTTCCGTGAATTGAAAATTATTCTGCTGATGCCGAGTCGTCTTTTTTCTTTCTAGTCTTCTTCGGCTTTGCCTCTCCGTCAACTTCGGTAGCTTCAATTACGTCTGTGCTTGCCTCAATAGCAGAATCATCTGCTTTTTTAGCTGCTCCACGACGCGTACGCTTCTTGGCAGTCGCTTTTTCAACATCGTTACCATAAATGGTATTGAAGTCTACAAGTTCCATCATACACATTTCTGCATTATCTCCTTGACGGAAGCCAGTACGAACGATACGTGTATATCCACCCGGGCGTGTTGCAATTTGTGGGGCAACCGCACGGAACAATTCAGTAACAGCTTCTTTGTTTTTCAAATAACTGAAAACAGTTCTTCTGTTGTGAGTGCTGTCGGTTTTCGACTTGGTGAGAAGTGGTTCAACATATTTACGTAAAGCCTTTGCCTTCGCAAGTGTTGTGTTAATGCGCTTGTGCTCGATAAGTGAGTTAGCCATGTTAGCAAGCATTGCACGACGGTGCTCAGCTTTTCTACCTAAATGGTTATTCGTTTTTCCGTGTCTCATAATTGTACTTTCTTCTACTGATTATCAGCAGGGGTTAATCTCTATCCAATTTATATTTTGCAACATTCATTCCGAAGTGCAAACCTTTGCTTTCTACTAATTCTTCTAACTCGGTCAGAGATTTCTTTCCGAAGTTACGGAATTTCAACAAATCATTTTTGTTAAATGAAACTAGATCACCTAGTGTTTCAATGTCCGCCGCTTTCAAACAGTTCAATGCACGAACGCTCAAATCCATATCAACCAATTTGGTTTTCAACAATTGACGCATGTGTAATGAACTTTCGTCAAACTCTTCAACTTCGCGTTTGATTTCTGTTTCAAGCGTAATGCGCTCGTCACTGAACAACATAAAGTGGTGAATTAGAATCTTTGCAGCTTCTTGAAGAGCATTTTTAGGTGTGATAGAACCATCACCTTGAATTTCAAGAATTAGTTTCTCGTAGTCTGTCTTTTGCTCTACACGGAAATTCTCTACAGAAAATTTCACATTGCGAATTGGCGTGAAAATAGAATCGATAAAAATAGTTCCAACTGGTGCGCTTGAAGTCTTGTTCTCTTCAGCAGGTCTGTAGCCACGACCCATACCAATTGCTAAATCGATACGAAGTTTAACCTTAGGCTCCATGTTACAGATAACCAAGTCTGGGTTAAGAACCTGAAAAGCTGAAGTAAAGTTGCTTATATCTCCGGCTTTGAATTGTTCTTGACCGTTGATGCTGATAGAAACCTTTTCGTAATCAGTTCCTTCAATTTGGCGCTTAAAGCGAACTTGCTTCAAGTTAAGGATGATTTCAGTAACATCTTCCACTACTCCTTTGATAGAAGAAAACTCGTGATCTACTCCTTCAATTTTGATCGAAGTGATAGCGAAACCTTCAAGAGAAGAAAGAAGGATACGACGTAATGCGTTTCCAATCGTTATTCCGAAGCCTGGTTCCAGAGGACGAAATTCGAAAGTACCTGTAAAGTCATTGCTTTCTAGCATTACGACTTTGTCCGGTTTTACGAAATCTAATATAGCCATTGAGTTAATTTTAAATTAAGGATTATTTAGAGTACAATTCGACGATTAACTGTTCGCGAATGTTTTCTGGGATTTGAACACGCTCTGGGTATTTCATAAATACACCTTCTTTGTTAGAATCGTTCCAAGCCAACCAGTCAAAGTTCTTACGAGTAGCCAAAGCCATCGTAATTGACTCTAAAGATTTTGATTTCTCACGAACGGAAATACGATCACCTGGACGCAATTGGTAAGAAGGGATGTTCACAACATTACCATTTACCGTGATGTGGTTATGAGAAACCAATTGTCTTGCACCGCTGCGCTTTGTGGCAATTCCTAGACGGAATACAGTGTTATCAAGACGTGACTCGCACAATGCTAATAGGATTTCACCTGTAACACCTGGACGCGCTGATGCTTTTTTGTACAAGTTAGAGAACTGACGCTCAAGGATACCATACGTATATTTCGCCTTTTGCTTTTCAGTTAACTGAATAGAATATTCACTTTGTTTAGCGCGGCGCTTATTAGGACCGTGCTGTCCTGGTGGGAAATTACGTTTCTCTAGTCCTTTATCAGGTCCGTAGATTGCCTCACGAAATCTTCGTGCAATCTTTGTTTTTGGGCCAATGTATCTTGCCATTTCTTTTTCTTCTAAAAATTAGATTCTTCTTGCTTTTGGTGGGCGACATCCGTTGTGAGGAAGTGGAGTCGTATCAACGATTTCCAAAACTTCAATACCAACAGTGTTAATGGTACGGATGGCAGATTCTCTACCAGCTCCTGGTCCTTTAACGAACACCTTTACCTTTCTTAGACCAAGATCGTGGGCTTCTTTTCCGCATTGCTCTGCAGCCATTTGAGCGGCGTACGGCGTGTTCTTTTTAGAACCACGGAATCCCATTTTACCTGCCGATGACCAAGAGATCACCTGTCCAGAATTATTGGTTAAACTAATGATGATGTTGTTGAACGTGGACTGAATATGGGCTTGACCCATAGCTTCCACCACCACATTTTTCTTTTTCTTTTTTTCTACTTTGGCCATTTCTCTTGCCTTAGCTTATTGATTATTTAACTGCTTTCTTTTTATTCGCAACTGTCTTACGCTTTCCTTTACGGGTGCGAGAGTTGTTTTTTGTGCTTTGTCCACGAAGTGGCAATCCAGAGCGGTGACGAACACCTCTGTAGCAACCGATGTCCATTAATCGCTTAATGTTCAATTGAGTTTCAGAACGCAAAGCGCCTTCAACTTTCAATTCCTCGGTGATGAAATTACGAATCAAACCTAATTCTTCATCGTTCCATTCTTGAACTTTCTTATCATAAGAAATTCCAGCCTGTTCCAAGATTCTACGAGACGTTGAACGTCCAATTCCGTAGATATAGGTGAGTCCAATTTCACCTCTTTTGTTACGCGGTAGATCTATACCTGCAATCCTTGCCATAGTTATTCTTTATTTTAAGGAATTATCCTTGTCTTTGTTTGAATTTCGGGTTTTTCTTGTTGATTACATAAAGCTTTCCTTTTCTGCTAACGATTTTGCAGTCAGCTGAACGCTTTTTAATTGAAGCACGTACTTTCATATCTCTACTACTTTATTATTTATATCGAAAACAAATTCGACCTTTTGTTAAATCGTAAGGCGACATCTCTACTTTCACTTTGTCTCCTGGAAGAATTCGAATGTAGTGCATTCTCATTTTACCGGATATGTGAGCTACGATGATGTGTCCATTTTCAAGCTCCACACGGAACATTGCATTTGACAATGCCTCAACAATGGTCCCGTCTAGTTCTATCGATGTCTGTTTCGCCATTCAGTTTTTTATTATTTTTTCGCAGCTAATGCTGCATCAATCTCTTCAAATGAGGACAATTTCTCTGCCCCTCCTTTTCCAACTGCTACCGTATGCTCAAAATGTGCACTTGGCTTTCCGTCTTGGGTTTCAATTGTCCAACCGTCTTTAAGTTGTCTAACGTTCTTCGTACCTAAGTTAATCATTGGTTCAATTGCTAAAACCAATCCTTCGGTCATTACCAAGCCATGTCCTCTTCTACCGTAATTCGGAACTTCTGGGGCTTCATGCAACTGAATACCCACTCCATGTCCGACCAGCTCACGTACGACACCATAT
>JBJOPP010000012.1:0-3397 GCA_046050685.1 Bacteroidota bacterium | reverse complement strand
TACGGTGGGTCCCAACATTTCATTGTATTTGAACGACTCCACATTTGTGAGTGGTGGATCTACCAATACTACACCGATTATACTCGCAAAGCTTCAAGACGAGAACGGTATCAATACGGTTGGAAACGGCGTAGGGCATAACTTGACGGCCATCATTGATGGCAATTCGGCGAAACCTATTGTCTTGAATGATTTCTACGAATCGGATCTTGATACATACACCAGCGGTGAAGTTCGCTACCCATTAAGCACGTTATCTTTAGGCGAGCATACGCTTACAGTAAAAGCATGGGATGTCTTCAATAACAGTAACGAAGAGACCATCCAGTTCACGGTGGCCGAAGACTCCAAAGTAGCGCTAAGTCATTTGTTGAATTATCCGAATCCATTCACCACACACACGAACTTCATTTATGAGCACAATCAAGCATGTCAGCAATTGGATGCGCGTGTGCAAATTTTTACTGTTAGTGGAAAATTGGTGAAGACCATTGAATCTTCCTTTTATGCTACTGGATTCCGTGGTGAAGACATTCCGTGGGATGGGAAAGATGATTTCGGAAATGCCATTGGAAAGGGAACGTATATCTACAAGTTAGAACTTCGAAATGAAAAAGGTCAACGCGCTGAATCGTTTCAAAAATTGGTAATTTTAAAATAATCTGTTGAAGGGCATATGTATGTTAAATTTGCAGCACGCATGAAAAGTATTTTCAAAATAAATAGTTTAGTCGCAGCCTTGGTTCTATTGACCAATGTGTCCTTCGCGCAACTTACAAATCCGAATGAGTTGAATGGTCGTCAAGCTACCATTAACACCATAACCACAGCGGTTCCCTTTCTAACCATTGCGCCTGATTCTCGCAGCGGTGCACTTGGAGATGCAGGCGTGGCGCTTGATCCGGATGCAAGCAGCATTCATTGGAACCCATCGAAAATGGCGTTTTCAGAAAACGACTTAGATGTTAGTGTATCCTACTCTCCGTGGTTACGCGCACTCGTAAACGACATGAGTTTAACTTATTTGAGCGCCATAAAAAAACTAAGTAAAACGCAAGCCATTGGCGGATCTCTTCGCTATTTCACGTTGGGAAATATCACTTTCACCGACGAAGTAGGAACAAACATTATGGATTTTCGTCCTGCAGAATTCGCATTGGACTTAGCCTATTCACAAAAGCTTTCGAAAAGATTCTCTGGTGGTATTGCACTTCGTTACATTAACTCAAACTTAACGGGTCGCACCAATTTGCAAGGAGCTGAAAGTCGCCCTGGACAATCTGTTGCTGTTGACGTTTCTACTTTTTACACCAACGATAAAATCAAAATTGCGGGACGCAAATCTCAAATCAATTGGGGATTAAACATTTCGAACATTGGTGCGAAAATGAGCTATACCAACTCAGATAACCGCGACTTCATTCCAACAAACTTGCGTTTGGGAACTGCTTTATCGACCAACCTTGATGACTATAACAAGTTGACGTTTTTGTTTGATTTGAATAAACTTTTGGTTCCTTCTCCTCCGATTTATAACAACGGTGGCGATACCATTGTTTCAGGATACAATCCTGTGGTAGGTACTGCAACAGGAATGATTCAATCGTTCTACGATGCTCCTGGAATGTACGACGCAGAGACTGGTTCAATAGTGGCGGGAAGTAAGTTCCGAGAAGAACTTCGCGAGTACAACATCGCAACTGGATTTGAATATGACTTCGCGCAGCAATTCGCCATTCGTCTTGGATATTTTCATGAGCATTACACCAAGGGAAATCGTCAATTCATCACATTCGGTGCTGGTCTGCATTACCAAGTTTTAACCATTGACATGAGTTATTTGGTAAGCACAACGCAACAAAATCCATTGGCAAACACACTTCGCTTTAGCCTTCGCTTTAGTGTTGGTGCAAACGCTAAAGTTTCTGATCCCGTAGAATAATGAAGATTCGCGTAGGGTTTGGATATGACGTTCATCAATTGACCGAAAACCGTGAATTGTGGTTGGGTGGAGTTCAGATTCCGCATGACAAAGGAGCGTTAGGACACAGCGATGCAGATGTTCTTTTACATGCGATTTGTGATGCGTTGTTAGGTGCTGCGGGCAAACGTGATATTGGATTTTATTTTCCGGACACTTCCTCTGAATTCAAGAACATCGATTCGAAAATTCTTCTTCAACGTACCATTCAAGTTTTAAAAGACGATGGCTGGAAGGTTGGAAACATAGACTCTACCTTGTGCATGGAACGCCCCAAGATTATGTCTTTTGTTCCTGCAATGAAAACTGTAATCTCAGCCATTTGCGAGATTGAGGAAGAGGATGTAAGCATTAAAGCTACTACTTCAGAGAAGATGGGTTTTGTTGGAAGAGAAGAAGGCGTAAACGCTTATGCGGTAGCACTTATTCAGAAAGACTAAGCCCACACTTTTGTTCCTTCGGAACAGTTCTTACAAATGTCAATTTCTTTTCTTCCTTTCAGCAGTTGCGATCGAAACTGTGCATAGGCCTTACCCTTCCAAATAGAGGTAAATTCTTCTCTTGAAAGATTGCCCATTTCATGCGTTGCATCCTTGTCGAAACAACAAGGAACTACCTTTCCATCCCAAGTCACCACTGCCCCACTCCACATGCGCCAGCAATGATTGTCCAAGGATGACTTCACTGTGAACTTTCCATTCGAATGTCGTTTGTAACGGCTGTATTTTTCTATGGTTGGAATGAGCGGATTGCCGTCTTCGTAATCATACACCTGGGCTGTCTTAAAGCGAATTTCATCGACTTTATAATCATTCGCCAATTGCTTCGCTTCTTCAATTTGATGTTCGTTCGGACGCACAACGAGAAACTGAAAAATGATATGAGGTGTTTTCGACTTGAGATTTTTTCGTGCTTCGACCAAATGCTTTGTTCCATCCAAAACCTTCTGTAAGGTGCCGTGCACGCGGTATTGCTCATATACCTCTTGGGTCGTTCCGTCAATTGAAATAAGAATGCGATCGAGGCCTGAACGCACAATCTCTTCGGCTCTTTTTTCTGTTATGAAATGAGCATTCGTTGAAGTGGACGTATAAATTCCTGCTGCCGATGCCTTCGAAATAAATGAAAGAATATCGTTGTGAATGAAAGGCTCGCCTTGAAAATAAAAGTTCAAGTAACTAAGTGTTGGTGCAAGTTGTTCCAACCACCGGTTAAAATTTTCCGCTTTCAGATTTCCGGTATCGCGCGAGAATTGTTTCAGTCCGGAAGGACATTCTGGGCAACCAAGATTACATGCGGTTGTAGGTTCAATGCTCAATGAAATAGGCATTCCCCAAGGCTTCGTTGATTTGAAAAAACGAGAGAAATAAAAACCTATATAAACAAGCAAAGCGTTGGTTAAACGCTTTGCTGTTA
>JBJOPP010000011.1:0-3656 GCA_046050685.1 Bacteroidota bacterium | reverse complement strand
GGACAGCATTAAGCAAATTGCACAGGAAATCCTTGCGGCATGGCCCGATAAAGTTGCTGCCTACAAAGCAGGAAACAAAGGTATGTTGGGGTTATTCATGGGAGAACTCATGAAAAAGAGTGGAGGTAAGGCCAATCCGAAAACAGCATCTGGACTTATTCAACAATTATTGGATCAATGAGAAAACTACTTTATTTCATAGGTGCCGCAATTCTTTTCGCTTCATGTGGAAATTCAAACTCCATTTCAGGTGTAATTAAAGGTGCTGAAGGAAAGACCATTTATTTGGAATCACTATCCGACAGTAAGGTTCTTCCTATCGATAGTACCGTTGTAGGATCTGACGGAAGTTTCAGTTTGAAGTCGCACGACAATCTTCCGTTAGATTTTTATCGCATCTATTTCAAGGAAGGAAATTTCCTTCAACTCATCACCGATAGTTCCGAACATGTTGAAATCACTGCCGAGTTTGCAAAACTCAATGAGGCTAAAGTAGAAGGCTCTGAACAAACCGTGGAGTACATGGATTTGGTAAAAAAATGGGAACCATTGATGGGAAAACTTGCTGAAGCCCAATTACAAATAGACCGTCCATCAACCGATCCAGCTTTAGACAGCACACAATGGATTGCCAAGTGGGAAGCGCAATACGCAGCAGCACAGAAAGAGGCAAATGCGTTTATCAAAGGTTGGTTGGAAAAGCACTCTGCAAGTTTATTGGCGATTTCAATTGTGCAGAATCTCGATCCTCGATTCGATTTCATCTGGTATCAGCGCGTCTTAACCGACACCAAGCCTACATGCGGAAAGCTTCCTGCATACAAAACTTTGGAGAAATTGGTTGGACAAATTAAAAACGCGAGCAGTTCAAGTGCACCATCCAATTCAAATATTGCAGTTGGAAAAATCGCGCCTGAAATCACCCTTCCAAATTTATCAGGACAAACCAAGGCATTAAGCGCTCTTCGTGGAAAGGTTGTTCTCTTGGATTTCTGGGCTTCATGGTGTGGTCCATGCAGAAAGGAAAATCCAAATGTGGTTTCGGTTTACAACAGATATGCTTCAAAAGGATTCGATGTGTTCTCTGTTTCATTGGATGAAAACAAATCGGCTTGGGAAGCAGCAATTAAGAAAGACGGATTGGTTTGGAACAATCATGTATCAGATTTAGGCGGATGGAAATCGGCCGTTGTTCCAATCTATGAAATTGAGAGCATTCCATTTCCTGTATTAATAGACAAGGAAGGAAAAATAGTTGCCATGGGCGAATCGCTTCGTGGAGCAGGATTGGAAAATGAATTGAAAAAATTAGGACTTTAAGAGTAACAACAAAGACATTTAATCGTCGCAGTAAAAAGATCAAAATGAAGAAAATCACATTAGCACTTGTCGCATTAGGAATGAGCGTTGTTTCTTTCGCTCAATCGAAACCGTACTTTCAACAAGATGTAAAATTCAAGATAGATGTAAAACTCGACGATGAGCGCAATATGCTCTACGGAAACGAAGAGTTGGTCTATACCAACAACAGCCCTGTAGCATTGAACGAAATTTACATGCACATTTGGCCGAATGCATACAAGAACAGGAAAACTGCCTTAGCTAAACAATTGGCGCGCACGAAAAACTTCGTTTTGTTTACCACATTGGCCGAGAATAAAGGGTATATCGACTCATTGGATTTCAAAGTAGATGGTGTGAAAGCTTCTTGGCAATACGACGGTGAGAATATCGATATCTGTAAGTTATTGTTGGCTTCACCGCTTCAGCCTGGACAAAGCATTACCATTACAACGCCTTTCCGCGTAAAAATTCCAAGCGGAAGTATTTCACGTTTGGGACACATTGGACAAAGCTTTCAGATTACACAATGGTATCCAAAGCCAGCGGTATACGATCGAAACGGATGGCACCAAATGCCTTACTTAACACAAGGTGAATTCTACAGTGAATTCGGTTCTTACGATGTGAGCATTACCCTTCCGAAGAACTACATCATTGGCGCAACGGGCGACTGTCAGACTCCTTCTGAAGTTGATTTCATGAATGAAGAAGCAGCCAAAGCTTCTCAGAAAATTGCAGAATACGCCTTAAAGACAGGAGATATAAACGAATTTCCTGAATCTTCGAAAGAATGGAAGACCGTTCGTTACATTCAATCTCGCGTTCACGATTTCGGATGGTTCGCAGATAAGCGTTGGATAGTATTAAAAGGAAATGTGGAAACACCGGCAAACAAGAATCAAGTGACCACTTGGGCATTATTCACACCTGAAAGCGCGAAGTTGTGGAGCAAGTCTTCGGAGTATTTGCATGATGCTATTTACTATTATTCTTTGTGGAATGGCGATTACCCATACAATCAAGTTACCGCAGTAGACGGTACCATTAGCGCAGGTGGGGGAATGGAATATCCTAACGTTACCGTAATCGGCTCTTCTGGAAATGAGCGCACACTCGAGACGGTTATTATGCACGAAGTTGGTCACAACTGGTTCTATGGAATTTTAGGAAGCAACGAACGTGACAATGCTTGGATGGACGAAGGATTGAACTCGTTCAACGAAGATCGTTACATGGATACGAAATATCCAGATGCATCATTGGGTGCAGCCATTGGAATAGGAGGATTGGATAAGAAGTTAGGTCTATCAGATTTCTCGCAACGTTCATTAAGTGAGTTGTCTTATTTAATCTCTGCTTCTCAAAACCTCGATCAACCCTTGCAATGTCATTCAGATAATTTCACGGAATTGAATTATGGTGGAATCGTGTATAAGAAGACGGCTTTGTTGTTCTATTATTTGAAAGGATATTTGGGCGAGACCTTGTTCGATCAGTGCATGCACAATTATTTCGAAAAGTGGAAATTCAAACATCCACAACCGGCAGATATTCAAGCCGTATTTGAAGAAACAACAAAACAAAATCTCGATTGGTTCTTCAATGAGTTAATTGGTACGACCAAGAAGATCGACTTCAGCATTACTCGAATTAAAAAGAATACCGTTGAGCCTGGAAATTCTAAAGTGAAAGTAAAGAACACCGGTTATGCGACAGGTGCAGTATCTATCGGAACTGAAGGAAGCAAGTCTCCAATCTGGACGAAGGAAGCCATTGCTCCTGGAAAGTCTGTTTGGATAACCGCTCCAAATTCGACATCTTATTCCATCGATCCTGAAGGAGTAATCCCAGAGGTGAACAGAGAGAATAACACCATGAAAAGTTCTGGTCTATTCAAGAAAGTAGAGCCTGTGAAAATGAAATTCTTCTCAAGCATCGACAATCCGAAACAAACAGAGTTGTTCTATCTTCCAATGTATGCTTACAATGTTCATGATGGAAGCATGATAGGTGTGAACCTTCACAACAAGCAAATCCTTCGTAAGAATTTCGAATGGAATGTAACTCCGCTTTATAGCTTCGAGAGAAAAGCAGTCAATGGTTTCGCAAGTGTTGCTTACCACAAATTGAATTTTTCTGCAGGTACAAAAGTTCAACGTTTTGGAATGGATGATTACGCAACAGAAGTGAGCAATTCATACGACAACTACATGTTGTTCAAACCATACTTAGCCTAGACTTTCCGCAACAGACCTTCGAACTTTAACAAGGGAACAATTGTAAATGTCTCATTGGCATATCAGTTCCAATGG
>JBJOPP010000010.1:0-10325 GCA_046050685.1 Bacteroidota bacterium | reverse complement strand
ATGCCGTTCAAACCGACTTCACCTTCAGCCCAATCAAACGCAGTGAAATCCGCTTGGCCTATCGTTGGCTCGATGCACAAACCACCTACACCGATGGCTTGAAAGAACGTCCGCTTGTATCGAAACACCGTGTCTTTATAAACCTTGCCTACGCCACAAAAGAAAACGCAAAATCGCAAAAGTGGAATTTCGATTTCACAGCACGATGGTTAGGTCCACAACGTCTAGCGAATCAATCGGACTACATTGTTGCAAGTAACATTTATAGTCCGGCATACTGGACCTTGAATGCGCAAGTTTCTTTCTTCAAGAAAGAGAACTTGGAGTTTTATGCTGGTGGAGAAAACTTAACCGGATACATGATTCATCATCCGATTCATTTGAGTGAAAATCCAAATTCGGAATTCTTCGATGCTTCGCAAGTTTACGGACCTATGTTCGGAGCGAATTATTACGTGGGATTGCGCTGGAGAATTGGAAAGGCAACCAAATCAGAAAAATAAACGTCTTATTGAAAACCCCTTGACCATGCGTTACTTTATTGCACTCTTATTGAGTTTAGCTTGTTTAAGTTCTTTTGCTCAATTTCAGATTACCGGATTGACTCCACAGAACAATCAAATCACCAATCCGCCTTGTAACGGGAATATTTATATGACCTTTTCTGCGCTTACTGCTCCAACTACTGGCAGTGGTCCTGGCGAAATTGTGCAAGTCATTAACGGAACAAATTTCACCGGATTTCAATTCACGGCAACAGTTGATTGGGGAGATGGAACAACGAGCTCACATAGCGGTGGAGGATCCACATCGGGCGCGTCAATAAGCATGTCACCTTTCCCAAATCACTACTATCCAGCTCCAGGAAGTTATATGGTAACAACCACCATTACAGGACCAAATGTTTTGGGCGTAGTTTCAAACACCGTTTATGTTATGGTCTATCCATGCATTCAGGTGTACTCCTTTATTGGAGTTGACTGCGATGGTGATGGGACGAATGAACAAAGTATAACCACACCCGTTGATGCATTGGCGAACAATCTTTCTATCATGAGTTCACAAGCCATTACACTCAATTCAGGAAGTGTTACAACCATTTTCGGAATTCAACCTGGACAAATTCAAATTGAATTGGATTCCATGTGGCTCTTAACAAATGGTTATACCGTGAATGCCAATTCCTACAACGAGTTTTATTCTCCTGGCAGTGGAATTTATACCATTTCCATTCAACTGAATTGCATCGACACGCCGCCGTGCTCAACAAACATTGTTCAAACGAACATGCAAAACAATGTTATTGGTTATTCCACAACGAATAACAGCAGCATTTCAACTTTCGAGTGGATTGTTACTCCGTATAACCAAGCCGGAGAGGCAATGGGAAGTGGACAATTTTCAACGCAATCGAGTGTCTACCTGCCGAATGTATACGGAGTTGATTATGTCGTAACTTGCTTGAACGCTACGTTTAACAACGGATGCGTATTCAGCGATTGCGATACCTTTCAAGTTGCAACAGGATCGTTGTGCACAGGTGGATATGTATTCTGTGATGGAAACAACAACGGATTGTACGAAAGTGGTGAATATGTTCTTTCAAATGCTCCTATAACAGTAACCAATTTAGAGAACGGAAGCTTTACAACGGTTACTACAAATACTGCTGGTTATTACAATGCAAATCTTCCAGGATTTTGGGACGATTCACTCTCCATTTCTATCAGCCCAAATTACCTTGCCAATATGGGGTACACAACTATTACACCTGTTATTGATGCAATGGGAACAGACTGTCAATTCGGTGGGTCTCAAATGTTGAACAACATTCCTATTCAATGCGCAAACTTCAATCCATTTCCTTATTTGTGTTACAGTGGATATGTTTTCTGCGACGCCAATGGTAATGGCATTCAGAACCCAGGTGAATCACCATTGATGGGAGCGCCAATCACCATAGGTTGGACAACACCCAATTCGCCTAACGTAACGGTATATTCAGATTCGAGCGGATACTTCAATTACTGCGGATCTATTTACGGAGTAACAAGTGTTGCTATTGCAAGCGTAAGTTCTAGTTGGCTCATCGATAATGGTTATACACTGCCAAACAACAACAACGTTTTTTCAATCGTTGGTTCTATGACCTACATTACCCAACCACTTACCATTCCGGTATACTGTTCAGGAAATGTAACGTTGTGTTCAGACCTTTGGACCACCATTACACCATGGGTCGGTTATTACCAAGGAAACACAGCAATCCTTCGCCTGAATTGGGGCAACTACGGACCGGGGGCTTCTCATTATACCATGACCATGAACTGGCCTGCGGGAGTTACACTTCAGACATCTTCCATCTACAATCCGAACTACGTCATCAATGGAAATTCCATTACATGGACGATCAATTCTACGCAAACTTCATTCAACACTACTGACTTTTTATATTTCACAGTGCCATCTGGAATTACAAACGGAGAACAACATCTATTCACTTCAACCATCGCATCTATCAACGGAACCGATTGTTATGAAGGAAACAACAGTGGCGGCCTAATGCAAATTGTAGGAAACAGTTACGACCCGAATGATAAAACTGTTTTCAAAAAATCATTCCATGAAGTCTACGGTACAGCATTCCAACAAAGCACAATTGACTGTTTCATGGACGATGAATTGGAATACACCATTCGTTTTCAAAATACAGGAACAGCGCCGGCGCAAAACATCTTTATCATTGATACGCTAGATGCTGAATTGGATTGGTCAACCTTCAAATTGCTTAATACCACACACGAATTGCAAGTGGTTAATTTGGGTAACGGCATTCTTCGTTTTGAATTCAACAACATCTGGTTACCAGACAGCAGCGTAAGTCAGGAGTTGAGTCAAGGGCATTTAACCTTCCGTATTCGTGAAAATATTGGCAACGTCCCATTCAGTGAAATAACTAACACCGCTTACATTTATTTCGATTGGAATCCTGCCATTATCACGAACACAACTTACAACATCAACGAGTGGATTGAATTCGTGGGTGAAGAAAATGCGTTCAATGTGGAAGCATATCCGAATCCAATGCAGAATGAATTAACGTTGAAAGTGGAAGGTCAATTCAACTACGAAATTCACGATCTAACCGGAAGAAAATTGCTACAAGGAATGGGTGTTGGACAAACCACCATCAGCACTGAAGCACTTGCTTCAGGGACATACTTGATTAGCGTTTACGCAAACGGATCTAAGCAGACGGGTAAGGTTTTGAAATACTAACAAGGGCGTCAATCCACACTTCCGAGTCATTCAAGCTCGGAACAAGTTGAACTTTTTCGCCTCCGTGTTCTTCAAAAAGCTCTTGGTATTCTTCTCCAATTTCAATGGTTGTTTCCAAACAATCGGCAACGAAAGCGGGAGAAAATACCAAGAGCTTTTTCGCTCCTTTATCTCCGAGTTCCTTAATGATATCGTCTGAAAAAGGCTCTATCCATCCTTTGCCTAAGCGACTCTGAAAACACACGGTGTATTCGTCTTCGGAAATTCCGATGCCCTTCGCAATCGCTCTTGCAGTAGCGAAACACGTGGCCTTATAACACATGTGATTCTCTTCGTTAATCTCATGCTCGCAGCTGTGATTGCGACACTTGTTATCGTCGTATAACTTGTCCAATTGACGCTCCGGCAATCCGTGAAAACTAAACAGAATACGATCGTATTCTTTCAAGTCGAACTGCTTTGCATTGTCTACATAACCTTGGATGTACAAAGGGTTGTCATAAAACTGCGGAACGAAAACCACTTCCGGAATACTCCACCATTTCGAAATAACCTGCATCACTTTTTCATGCACACTGCCTGTAGTTGCTGAAGCGTATTGCGGGAACAACGGCAACACCACAATCTTTTCTGCACCCCACTCTTCAATTTCACGAAGGGTGTTGTCTATACTCGGAACCTGATAGCGCATGGCCAAGAAAACTTTCGTTTCATTTTCATTGAAACGCGATTGCAATTGCTCCTTGTTTCTTTTTCCATAATGAATCAACGGTGAACCGTTTTCCGTCCAAAGTTTCTTGTAAATCGCTGCACTTTTTCTGTGACGGAAAGGAACAATGATTCCATTCACCAAGATGGCTCTTCCAACAGCCGCAATGTCTATAACACGCGGATCGTTCAAGAACTCGGTTAAATATCTATACACGGCACCTGGAGTTGGCGCGTCGGGTGAACCCAAGTTCACAAGAAGGATGGCTGTTTTTTTCATTTTCATTTCGTATGCAAAGGAAAACAACATTCTTCAATGCAGGATGTTCAATGTTGTATCTTTGCCTGCAAAATTGCACACATGTTAAGATCTATGACCGGCTACGGTAAAGCCGAACTTCAGAAAGAAACCAAAAAGTTCTCTGCTGAAGTGCGCTCGCTCAACAGCAAAGGATTAGACTTAAGCGTTCGCGTTCCCAGTGTGTATCGCGACAAAGAACTTGAATTGCGTTCAACCTACGCAGAGCTTGTAGTCCGCGGAAAGTCTGAAGTTTCCATTTATATTGAAAACAACAGCGGCGAAAAACGCATGCACCTCGATACCGATTTAATGAACTCTTACTACAACGAAATTACGTTGTGGAAGGAAGGAAAAGACCTCGGTTCTGCCGACATCTTGGCCACGCTTATGCGCATGCCTGAAGTCATGAAATTCGATCAAGCAGAGCCAACCGAAGACGAGTGGAACAGCATTGCTGAACTGGTGAAACAAGCGTTCGATCAATTTGAAAATTACAGACAAACCGAAGGCGCGAAGCTTCAAAAAGAATTTGAAATGCGCATTGAAAATATTCTTCAATTGCGCGCAGACCTTATCGCGCCTATGGAAGAGCGCAAAGAAAAAACAAGAGAGCGCATTAAAGCGCAATTGGATGAATTAGTGGGGAAGGAAAAAATCGATGAAAATCGTTTCGAGCAAGAGTTGATTTATTATTTGGAAAAACTCGATGTGTCGGAAGAATTGCAACGCTTGCTTTCGAATTGCGAGATGTTCAACGAAGAATTACACGGCGGTGCGCAAGGAAGAAAACTCGGATTTATTTCACAAGAAATTGGAAGAGAAGTGAACACCATTGGCTCGAAAGCCAACGATGCTATGATGCAGCGTATGGTAGTTGAAATGAAAGACGAATTGGAAAAAATAAAAGAGCAAATCAACAATGTTCTCTAGTCAAGTCAACGGAAAAGCAATCATCTTCTCTGCTCCTAGTGGCGCGGGTAAAACAACGCTTGTCCGCTACTTACTCTCAGAGCCCGCGCTCATGTTGGCGTTCAGCGTTAGTGCCACTTCGCGTGAAAGACGCGGAGAAGAAGTAGACGGAAGAGATTATCATTTTTTATCGAACGAAGAATTTCAAAATAAGATAGACAACAACGAATTCGTCGAGTGGGAAGAAGTCTATGCGGGAACGAAATACGGAACACTCAAAAGTGAAGTGGAACGCATTTGGAAAAGCGGTAAGCACGTCATCTTCGATGTTGATGTTGTAGGCGGACTTCACCTCAAGGAAATATTTCATCACCGTGCATTGGCTGTCTTTGTTCAGCCTCCAAGCGTTGAAGCGTTGGTTGAACGCTTAACCAGTCGATCTACAGAAACGGAAGAAAAAATTCAGCAACGTATTTCAAAGGCCGGATTGGAATTGACCTACGCCAACAAATTCGACGTTTGTTTGGTGAACGACAATCTCGATTTAGCGAAAGCCGAAGCCATGAAGTTGGTTAACGATTTCCTTGCTGAATGAACATAGCGCTTCTCTTCGGTTCTTTCAATCCCATTCACAACGGACATCTCGCCATGGCGCATGCAGCCTTGCAATCGAATAAAATCGACGAAGTCTGGTTCGTGGTTAGTCCACACAATCCGTTAAAAGATTTCACCACCCTAGCCCCTGCGAACGATCGCGCGAACATGGTGTCGCTCGCACTCATGCACGAAGAACGCATGAAGCTCTGCACCATCGAGTTCGACATGCCCAAACCCTCGTATACCATTCACACCATTCACAAATTGAAAGAAGAATATCCTTCCTTCAACTTTCACATCCTCTGCGGAACCGATGTGGTGAATCAGCTTTCAGCGTGGTACAAATACGAAGAGCTCATTCAAAGTGTAACCTTCTTGATTTGTTCTCGGGAAACCCCTCAAGAAATTTCTTCGAATGAATGGATGAAAAAATTTCCTGAGCAGTTTGAATTTATCCCTTTCGAACCGCTTGCGATTTCTTCAACACAAATAAGAGAAAGCATTTTCCTTTTAGGTAAATCGGATGACCTTTCGGAATCTGTAAATCAATTTATCATTGATAAAAAATTGTATAAATAATCGCATAGGGGCGAATGATTATGCTGATATCCAGATCAGGGCGAATGATCATTCGCCCCGATCTGAAAATCATTCGCCTCGATCTGAAAACAATCAATTTCAAATCAGCAATCAATTCAAAATCGGTTATTTGCATTTATTTTCCGACGGAAAAAATATCACACGCATTGATTTTGCTGATGAAGAGTTGAAAGAACAACGTTCATGTGACATTCTAGAATCAGCGAAGAATCAATTGCACGAATACTTCTCGAAAACGCGTCAGACCTTCGACTTACCATTACTTCCTTCAGGAACAGCATTCCAACAAAACATCTGGAACATACTTCTTCAAATTGAATTCGGAGAAACAAAAAGCTACGAGTGGGTTTCCCTTCAACATGGAAATAAAAAAGCCATTCGCGCTGCCGCACAAGCCATAGGGAAAAATCCAATTGCCATTGTCATTCCCTGTCACCGCGTGATTGGGAAGAATGGTAGTCTTACAGGATTTGCGGGTGGGCTTGAGCGGAAGCGTCAGCTCTTAGACGTAGAGACAAACAACGGATTATTGGAATTGAGCTTGGAATAGCGCGGACGCTTCGCCGGAGTAGGATATTCCGAAGTTGAAATAGGTAAGACTGAATTCGAAAAACCATTCTCATCCTTAATCCGCACCGCGAAATCGTACCACGAAATAACTTCGTTACTGGTGAAGTGAAACAGACCGAACGTCCATTCGGTTTCTTGGTTTAAACATTTCAAAATATAATCGGAAACGGAATTCGCAACGTCTGAAGCATCTGTGGGACAACCGAGCTGATCGTTTACCACACGCAATTCACGCGACGGGTCGGAAGCCATGGCATTCTTCATGATTAGGTAAAAGTTCTTTCCATAGTTGGAATACAACCAGCTTAAGCGAATAACAATACCCGTCTCACATTCCAACACTGCCAACTCACCTTCGCGTTTTGTTTTACCGTACACGCCGAGCGGATTACATTCATCCTCTTCCGTATAAGGAGAATTTTTTTCTCCGTTGAAAACGTAGTCGGTTGAAAAATGAATGAGGACAATGTCGTGCAAGGCGCAGAAGTCTGCGAGTTCACTCACGGCTTCGGCGTTCACGCGATGAGCCAATTCCTCTTCCGACTCGGCTTTGTCTACTGCGGTGTAGGCAACGGTATTGATAATCACATCTGGAATTTCATTCAGCTCGGAGAGTTGCTCAAACAAATCGTGTTCGAAATCAATTTCATCTCTTCCTAAAAAACGTGTTGTTGCAGATGTTTCATTCTTGAACGAATCGGCGAAGCATTGCGCCAGCTGACCGGTCTTTCCTAATATCCAAATAGATGCGTTCGCCATATTCCACGAAGGTAAAACGACTTAACTTTGTTTGGGTATAACTTTTGAAAGGCTTCCAAAAAAATTAATATGAAAAAGCTCCTCCTGTTTTCATTCGCGTTAATGACGCTCACGAATTTCGCGCAAGAAAAAAGTTATTCCGACCGCAATCCACGTCATTCAACTATTGGCGTTGCCGCGCAGCTTGTGGAACCTACGGGAGAATATGCAGAGCGCTACAACGGAGTGCCGATAGGACTTACAGGAACTTTTTCTCATCCCATTAAGCAATCTCCTTTCGATTGGGGATTTCAATTTTCATGGAATCAACTGGGAGCACTTGACCAGGATATTTCAGTATACGCAGGGACCAATGTATTGGGAGATTCTGTCTATAACGACGGTACCTACCGCGTTCGTCACAACAACTACCGCTACCAAGGACTGCTTCGCTTTCGTCCGTTTAACGGCTACTTTCAGCCTTATGCCGAAGGATTAGCGGGAGTAGAAACGTTTTCTACAAAGACCGATATTTCGGTTCAAAACAGCGGCGGATTTTCTTCGGTGGAAGAAGCGAAAGTGCAACAAAGCAGCACATCGCTTTTATACGGATACGCCCTTGGATTTCGCTTCCGCGCGAAAAAGGCAAGACACATTTGGTTCGACCTTCGATACGAAAACATTCAAGGCGGCAAAGCACAATACGTCATTCCCGAAACCGTAACCGTGCAAAACAACACGGACTTGATCTACACCACCGGTACCACAAAAACCAATCGTCAAATCATCCAATTCGGTCTCACATTTGGTTTTTAATTATCGCAAAGCGTCATCCGCTGCGCGGTCATCCCGAAGGGTCATCACAACGTGTTGTGTCATCGGCTTCGCCGTCATCCCGAAGGGTCATCCACGAAGTGGTCATCACAACGTGTTGTGTTAGCCTGCCGATCGAATGGCATCCACGGGTCTAAGATTCGCCGCACGCAAGGCAGGCACGAATCCCGCTACAACGCCAACCACCAACGAAACCGTGAGTCCTAAAATAATTCGACTGAGCGGAAGGAAGAAATGAAAATCGGTAACGCCGTTTAACAACGACAGCACGCCCCACACCAGGAGCAGTCCCATAATTCCGCCAACGAGGCAGAGGAGTATCGACTCAAACAAGAATTGCGAAAGAATGAAATAGCGTTTCGCGCCGAGCGCTTTCTGAATTCCAATGATGTTGGTGCGTTCTTTCACCGAGACGAACATGATGTTTGCTATGCTGAATGCGCCTACGAGAATCGCGAAAATTCCAATGAACATTCCGGCTACATTGAAGACGCCTACAATGCTGTTCACCATGTCACTGATCATACTGGAATCGATGACACTGAAATCGTTTTCTTCGGTTGGACGAATACCGCGAATGGCGCGGAAGAGGCTCATGACTTCTCCTTTCAGCACATCTACGTCGACATCGCTTTTCGCTTTAACGAGCAGGGTAACATCGTCGACATCTCCTACAAATCGCTGAGCATATTCATAAGGCACATACACTGAAAGGTCGCGTTCACCGCCGAAGAGCGAAGAACCTTCCTTTTCCATAACACCAATGACTTCGGTTTTTTGTCCTTGAATTTTAATGTCTTTTCCAACCGGATATTCCGCACCGAACAGTTGTTCGGCCAGCGAGAAGCCGATGAGTGCGACTGGTCTTCCACCGTCGCATTCCATTTGCGAAAAGTATCGTCCCTTTTCAATTTTTAAATCAATGGCTTGAATGTAATCGTATCCTACACCGAGAAACCCCACGCCTTCGAGTGAATTGTTTTCATGCTCAACGGTCTTCGAAGCGCGCACTTGAATGGTCGCAACGGAGTACGATTTCAAATCGGATTTCAGCAGGTTCAGATCTTCTTTGCTCGGTTGTCTGCGTTGCCAGTATTTCCACCATTCGTATTCTCCTCCGTCTTTCTCCGGGCCCATGGGCCATTTCTGAATGAAGAGCAAATCGGATCCCATAACAGACAGCCCCTCTTTGATATCGGCTTCCATGCTGTCTACAATACTCAACACAAAAATGATCGAGAAAATTCCAATGGTCACTCCGAACAACGAAAGCACCGTCCGCAGTTTATTCACCACCAGCGACTGTGTGGCGAAGGCGAAAGCTTCTTTGAGTTGAAGGAGGAGGAATTTCATAACGTAAAGGTAGTGCGAGAGAAAATGAATCACTTAAATTTGTTGAAATTCAAAATGAAATGAACATTAATGAAATAGCCGCTGCCAAATCAAATTTCGTAGCACGTGCAGTAGATGAAGAATTGGTCTTGGTTCCTTTGAGAAATAACGTAGCTGACATGACCGAAATTTTCAATTTGAATGAAGTGGGACATTTCATCTGGAATGAAATTCAAGAGGGCGCAACAGTAAAATCTTTAACCGAAAAAATTGTTTCGGAATATGAGGTGGAAACAGCCGTTGCGCAATCCGACCTTGAAGAATTTCTGAAAGACCTTTCTAATTTCATTTTGAACGATTGAATATGAAACAGACTTTCGTTTTAACGGTTGCCGATTATTTCGTGAAGATTTCTTCCAATGAAAATTACCCCATCTTCTTTGAAGAAGGGTATTCG
>JBJOPP010000009.1:0-2874 GCA_046050685.1 Bacteroidota bacterium | reverse complement strand
AACCAAGCTTACTAAGTTGAATGATTTATACGATCGTATTCGCGCCCATGAGGGGACGGCATTCATAGAGGCTTTTTTCAAGGAACTTCAAATTACCGTTCAGCTGAATGAGCAAGAGCTTGTGCATATTCCCGAAACAGGAGGCTGCATCATAGTTTGCAACCATCCGTTTGGCGCAATAGACGGATTGGCATTGATTCAACAAATAGAAAAACGTCGTCCTGATCTGAAAGTGATGGCGAATTTTCTGTTGGAAGAAATTCCGGAAATCGCGCCTTATTTTTTCAGTGTAAATCCATTCGATAAAAATGTTGTTCAACTGAAAAGCGAACGCGGATTGAAGCGTTGCATGGAGCACATTGCAAACGGAGGCTGTTTGGCTATTTTTCCGGCAGGTGAAGTAAGTACATTCCAGAAAAAATGGAGCAATGTATCTGACAAGAAATGGCAGCGCTCGGTCATGAAGTTAATTCAACGTACGGAGAGTCCTGTTGTTCCTGTCTTTTTCGATGGGAAAAATTCTCGGATGTTCCATTTGTTAGGAAAGGTGAATCCGCAATTACGTACCATTGCGCTTCCTTCTGAATTATTCAAGAAGGAAGGCGACGAGATTAAAATGCGTATTGGGAAACCTATTTCAGCCAATGATATTGCTGTTATTCAAGATCCCGAATTGCTTGGAAGGTTTTTAAGAGCGAAAGTTTACTCGTTGGGATCGGAGTTAGAGGTAAAGAAGAAGTTCTTCCAAAATTTCAGACGGAAGATTAAAGAACCGAGCGAAATAGCGGGTTCCATTGATTCGAAGTTGTTGGTTCAGGAGATTGACGCGAATGAAGATTCGAAGTTGTTCGACAATTCGAATTTTTCAGTGTACGCTTTGAAAGCTTCTTCAGCACCGAATATCCTCTTGGAAATTGGTCGTCAGCGCGAAATCGCTTTTCGCGCAGTGGGCGAGGGAAGTAATCACACGCGTGACATTGATGAGTTTGATTATTACTATTACCACTTGGTTCTTTGGGATCGAGAGAAGAATGCTATTGCTGGAGCTTACCGAGTGGGCCGAGGTTCCGAGATTATGGAGTTTTACGGTAAGCACGGATTTTACACGCATACCTTGTTCAAATTCAAAAGAGAGTTCCATCCATATCTTCAAGAAAGTGTAGAATTGGGAAGGTCTTATGTCGCTGTTGAATACCAGCGTCAGCGCTTGCCGCTCTTTTTGTTGTGGGAAGGAATTATTCAGATGTTGAGCAATTTCAAAGAATCGAAATACATCATAGGTCCTGTTTCTATGAGTAACGATTATCAAGCACTTTCGAAGGAGTTGGTGATTGCATTTGTTGAAATGAATTTCGGAGATGATGAGCTTTCACATCTCGTAAAGCCGCGAACAAAAATTAAAAACTCGGTGAAGAAGGTTGACATGGAAGCACTCATTTTAGCTTCTGGTGGTGAGATTAAAAAGTTTGATCGTTTGCTTGCAGAGATAGAGCCCATGGGTAAAACAATGCCTATCTTGTATAAGAAGTACCTCGCACAAAACGCTAAAATTCTAGCCTTCAATCGCGATCGTAAGTTCAATGATGCGATTGATGCGTTTATGATTTTGGATATTCAGAACCTTCCAAGTGAGAAGTCAGCCAAGTTGAATAGATAGTTCCGTGGAAGGTTAGAATGTGCGAAGCACGAATGCCTTTCAGGCGAATGTCTTCAACGAATGCTATCGCGAAGCGTCATCCAGCTCCGCTGGTCATCGGCTTCGCCGTTATTTGCGATGCAACTTGTATCTATGTCGAATCGCTAGAACAGTTCCAATAACCATCACAAGGCATCCCAACCACAATAGGTTTATCATTGGAAAGATTTCCGCAGAAAGGATAAGCATTTCACGTTTGTTGCTGTTTCCTTCCTTCACCGAAAGATCAATGCCTTCTTTGGTCTCTTGAATGGCGAAGCGCATGTTGAACACGGTACTTTCGACATCAGGCACTGGGAATGCTAAACTGTCTTTCACCAATACACTCATAACTTCAATTGAGTCGCGCTTGGTTCCTTCCGACAGATATAACATACCTTTCTTCGCTTTGGTTCCTGCTGGTAGGCTGGCAGGTAAATCCGCAACTTCAATTAAGGTGTCGAGCACCAATGAAATGGATTCGGTCAACAAGACCTCTTCACCGATTTGAATGGTTCCAGTTTTAGATTCTCCGAATTCACCGGCAGCCGGCTTTTCCTCCATATCAATGTACTTGATGTAGGAATACAAATCTTGGCCAACGTTGTGAAGAACATCTGGCTCGCGGCTGTTTCCCTTCGGGCTCATGAGCACGCTTGGTTGTTGGGTGAACAGAAGTTTTCCTGCTTTTCCGGAATTCCAACTCGGAGCGGTGAGCAACTCATCCGGAGTAGGCGCAGGGACTAGCGTCCACAACGAATCTTCTGACCAGTCTTTCAAGAAGTTGTCTGTTGCAGTATGCGCTTTTTTACAACGGAAAATGTCGCCGTTCATCTTAACTCTTGTCCCTTCAGTATAATTTGCAGGAGTGACTTCGAAATAATCGACAATGGCGTATATGTGTGATCCTTCTTTGTATTTCTTTCGGAATGAAACGAAATACTCTCCCATGCGCAAGGTGTCGCCTTGAAGAATAAGAAGGTCTTCGTTGTTCTTGAATTCCTTGTTCACTTGGGTAATGTCGCCGTTCACATTTCGAGAAATGAAATAACTGTTCCCCGTGCTAATTAATGCACCCAATAAAAGCATCGCGAATCCAATGTGCGCAACGCTTGCCCCAATGTGGTCTAGCTTTCCTTTAATTACGCGCAGGGCGTAATCTGCATTCGCGAACAAAGCCCACAATCCTGCAAAGAAGA
>JBJOPP010000008.1:0-6435 GCA_046050685.1 Bacteroidota bacterium | reverse complement strand
CATTCCGTAGATGATACATGACAACACGATCATCCACAATCCACCTGCAGGATCTCCAAATGCAAACAAGCCAAAACGAAGTACCCATGCTACCATGCTAATAATCATGATTTGCTTAATGCCAAATCGCTTCATGAAGAACGGAATGGCAAGAATGAAAAGGGTTTCAGAGATTTGAGCAATGCTCGAGATAATCGCAGGATATTGAACTGCAAGAGGTTTCGGATCTGAATACAGGTTGTCGAAACTGTGCAAGAAAACATCTCCATATGCATTGGTCAATTGCAACGCTGCTCCTAAAAGCATAGCGAACAAAAAGAAAATCGCATAGCGATAATTTTTAAACATTGAAAATGCATGCAAACCAAAAGCTTGAAGGTATCCCTTGTGTTCCATGTTTTTTCCCAATGGCGGACAAGCCGGTAGTGTGAAGGAATAAATGCCAAGCACTAACGAAGCAATTCCACCTAAATAAAATTGAAAGGCATGTGTCTCGTTTCCGGTTAAACTAACCGTCCATAAAGCGACAATAAATCCAACGGTACCCCAAACACGAATAGGAGGGAAGGCTTTTACAACATCTATTCCCTGTTCGCGAGATAATATTGCGTAGGCAACAGTGTTCGACAAAGAGATGGTAGGCATATAGAACACCATCGTCAATAAGATTCTCCAAAACATTTCATCCGGCGTGGAAGAGGCAGGCACAAAGAATAGGCATACGCCACCGAGTATATGCAAGATACCGTAGAGTTTTTCAGCATTGATATATCTGTCCGACAATATACCCGCAATGGCCGGCATAAATAGAGCTGAAATACCCATGGTTGAGAAAATAACTCCGAACTGATCGGGTCCCCATTGCTTGGTTTCAAACCAAAACGCACCGATGGTAATGAGCCAACATCCCCAAATAAAGAATTGAAGAAAACTTAATGCGGTCAGACGTTGCTTAATCATGCTTAATGAATTTAATTGTTAAAGGCCAAAAGCGTACATGCCGCTTCAACGGGTTGTTTTGTTTTTAATAATTCTGCGGCACGAGCATGAAGCGCTTGTTCCAACGCTTCTGCATTTCCTTCATGTTCTAAAAATAGGTCAGAAAGCTCTAATAATTTGTATTCGTTCACATCGGTCTCGTTCGGAAGGGCTTGCAAATTGCCCAACATGCCCAAATCGTTACCCGATAAAATCTTCGAAAAGCGAATGTCTTCGGGCAATGCATCGATTCCAATTCCAATTTTTTCATTCGGTTTTGGAACTTCAAACAATCCGTCAATGGCTCTTACATAATAGTCTCCACCTGCACGTGCAACAAGATCTGCTTTGAACATATCTATTCTTCCGTTTTCATCGAGAATGGAATCGTTGATGTGTACGCGAACAATTTCGCATACCACAAGATTCCCAGCACCGCCTTCGGTTCCCAGTTCAATGACTTCCTTCACTTTGCATTCCAACTGAATGGGAGATTCTGCAACACGAGGCACGCGAATGGCTTCGGATGCAAGCTCTGTCACGCCAGACTTAATGAATTCATTAACTCCTGCAGGGTATTCAACGCTGCTTAACGAGCATTGTTGAACCAAGCTATAATTGACAATGTTGATCACGCATTCAGGAATACGCTTCACATTTTCATACGTGTGCTTGGTCGTGTTGTCGCGACCTCTGCGTGCAGGCGAGAAGATTGCAATGGGAGGATTAGCCGAGAATACATTGAAGAAGCTGAACGGAGAAAGGTTCGGCGTTCCGTTCTCATCAACGGTGCTTACCCAAGCAATGGGTCTAGGCGCTACGCTGCCTAGAAGAAGTTGATGCAATTTCCCAACGGGAATTTCACCAGGAATAAATGTTGCCATATTATTTTTTTGAAAGCGCTTCCACTTCGGAAACAGAGTCCATGACTTTTTTCTTCAATTCATCTTTGAATTGCGCGATGCGTTGCATCAATTGCGCGTCGGAAACCGCCACGATTTGAGCAGCTAGAATTCCTGCGTTACGCGCACCATCGAGGGCAACGGTTGCCACGGGAACACCCGCAGGCATTTGAAGAATGCTCAGAACGCTGTCCCAGCCGTCGATACTATTCGAAGATTTAATTGGAACACCAATGACAGGAAGAGGGGTCAAAGACGCCGTCATTCCTGGCAAATGCGCCGCCCCACCGGCTCCTGCTATAATCACTTGAACACCTCTACTGGCGGCGCCCTTAGCGTATTCAAACATGCGGTCAGGCGTGCGATGAGCACTCACAACGCTAATTTCAAAAGGGACGTTCAACAGGGAAAGGACATCTGCCGCTTCTTGCATAATTCGCAAGTCGCTCTTACTTCCCATTATTATTCCTACCATAGTCTTTTATTGTTTGCTGAAGTCACTCAAATCCTATGGATGAGAAGACTACTTTTTATTTCTTTTTTCCAATTCGTCGCGAAGCTTCGAAGCTAATTCGTAATCTTCATTCAACAAGGCCTCGTCGAGTTTCTTCAAGATCTCTTCTGGAGATAGTTCCTCTTCAAGGTCTTCTTCAGTGATATCAAGATCGAAATCCATCTCGTCTCCTTCCGTCAACGCACGCATGTCTCTTCCAACTTCATCCATAACTTCTTTCGCACAGAAGATAGGCGCTCCAAAGCGAATGGCAATAGCCACAGCATCACTCGTGCGTGAGTCTACTTCAACGGTCTTTCCATTTCCTCTTACAATAATGCGCGCATAGAAAATGCCATCGATCATTTGATAAATGAAAACTTCTTCAACATGAATATCAAAATTCTCTGCAAGTGAAACGAAAAGGTCATGTGTAAGCGGACGAGTAATTGGCATTTTCTCCATGACAATTACAATGCTGTGCGCTTCAGCGGGACCAATGACAATGGCCAAACTGCGAGCACCTGCAATTTCAGTAAGTGCCATGACATACGCCCCGTTTGAGCTGCTGCTCGGAGTAATGTCTACGAGATCAAGCTGAATTTTATCGGCCATTATTTTGTGGCGTTGAACGCTTTCGCTGCAGCAATTAATTGAGGAACCACTTCGAAAGCATCTCCAACAATTCCGTAGTCAGCTGCTTTGAAGAATGGAGCTTCAGCATCCTTGTTAATGACAACGATAACCTTCGATCCGTTTACTCCCGCAAGGTGTTGAATAGCACCGCTAATTCCGACAGCAATGTATAAATTCGGACGAATAGCAATTCCTGTTTGTCCTACGTGCTCATGGTGAGGGCGCCATCCGATGTCGGATACTGGACGCGAACAAGCAGTTGCAGCTCCTAATTCTTTTGCCAACTCTTCAATCATTCCCCAATTCTCTGGGCCTTTCATTCCTCTTCCTGCAGAAACAACTTTGTCTGCTTCTGGCAATGGAATAGATTCGCTCTCTTCAACACGAACTTCTTTCACACGAACACGTGCTGTTCCAACTTCAGCGCTGAAAGCGTTAACTGGACAAGCTGTGCCTGAAGTGTTCACTCCGTATGAATTTGGAAGAACGGTAATAATGCTTATTTCAGAATTCACCGTAACATGCGCAATGGCTTTACCAGAGAATACATTTTTCTTTACCACGTTTCCGGTTGGAAGTGAAGAAGCTCCTGAAACCAAACCAGCGTTCAAACGAACAGAAAGGCGAGGGGCAACTGATTTTCCAATTAAATCTTGAGAAAGAACAATGGCAGTAGCGCCACTTTCTTTTTGAGCCGCTAACATAAGTTTGGTGATTTGCTCGCCATCTGCAGCGTTCAACGCATCCATCTTCCAAACTTCATTTGCACCTGCTGTTCCAAGAACAGAAGCGTCAATATTTCCGTAGGTAACAGCGATACAAGTTCCTCCAGTGCTAACAGACCATGCTGAAGCATAAGAAACCGCTTCTAAAGAAGACTTCGTGAATTTACCGTTGAGGTGTTCTGCGAATACAATAGTTTTCATGTTCAGTTCGGTATTAAATGACTTTCGCCTCTTGGTGTAACAATGTGATTAACTCTGCAGCGTTTGCTGGATCTACAAATTTGCAAGCGCTCTTTGCAGGTGGCATTTCATAATTGTTTACTGAGGTTGTTGCTGAAGCATTTTCAACAGACACAACTTCTAATGCCTTGGTGCGAGCTGCCATAATTCCACGCATATTTGGAATGCGTTGTTCAGCCATTCCTTTCGCAGCGCTGATTACTGCAGGAAGATTCACTTCCAACACTTCCATGCCGCCTGTTACTTCTCTTTCGCATGTAGCAACACCGTTCGCAACATCAAGCTTCGCAGCCAATGCAACCAGTGGCATATCTAAAAGTTCAGCAACCATTCCAGGTACAACAGATCCGTTGTAGTTAATGGTTTCCTTTCCACATAAAATTAAATCGAATCCTTTGTCTTTAGCGTAATTCGCGATGTGTGTTGAGACTGTCAAAGCATCTGATTCAGGAGCGTCAATGCGAACAGCATCGTCAGCACCAATTGCCAAAGCTTTACGAATGATTTGTTCGTAGTCTGCTCCGCCAACGCTAAGAACAGTAACATTTCCGCCTTGCGCTTCTTTCAATTCTAACGCACGCACAAGGGCGTACCATTCGTCGTACGGATTAACAATGAAGTTTACTCCAGCTTCATCGAATGAAGAGTTATTGTTGGTGAAGGCAATCTTCGACGTGGTGTCGGGCGCCTTACTCACACAGACTAATATTTTCATGTTGCAGTTTTAAGGCTGCGAAGTTACGAAAGCATACGTGAAACTTTCGAATTTCTACTCACGAATTATTGAATCATTTCCAACTGACGAGCGACTTTCTGAAGAATCTCGAATACGGTCTCTGCCATAACGTTTTCGCTGTCGAGTGTCGGATTAATTTCAGTGAATTCAAGGCAACAAATACGCTCGTTTTGAAGTAACTCAAGGATTAAATCAGCCGCTTCGCGCTCGTTAATCCCGCTCTTCACAGGTGTTCCCGTTCCTCTGGAAACGGTAGGATCCATAGAGTCTACGTCGAAACTGATGTAGATCTTGTCGCAGGCACTCAAGTATCTCAAGATCTCACGGCTCAACTTCGTGATACCTGTTTTACGAAGTTCATTGGTTGAAACGACCTTCACTTTGTTCTGTTTGATCAAAGCAGCTTCCTGCTCTTCGAAGTCGCGAAGGGTGATGTAGACAAGGTCACGGTATTCAATCTTCGGACAGATATCTCCCACATTCTTCAACATTTCCCACAAATCAATGGTCTCGTAATCGAGGTCATTCACTTTCTCTTCAATGTTGTCTTCGTTCAAAGCGGTTGCCAACGGCATCCCGTGAAGGTTTCCGCTAGGGCTCGTATATGGGCTATGCAAGTCAGCATGAGCGTCAATCCAAATCACACCAACGCGAGATTCAGGATAAGCCATACGAATTCCAGCTAATGTTCCACCTGCATTGCTGTGATCTCCGCTTAATAAAAGGGGGAAGCGATTGTCGCGAATGGTATCGCGAACAGCAGCGCCAATGCGCTCGTACATCTTAAGCACACTGCGAATGTGCTTCGCGTAGCGGCTACCCGGATTGTTATGCAAGGCCGCATTGTCGTTTGGAATGACAATGCTTCTGTATTTTTTGAAAAAGCCTGAACGGAAGTCAAGGGCTGCAATTTTCAATGCGTCTACTCCAAGACTAGATCCGCGTGTTCCTGCTCCAACTTCACTCGGAACTTCGATAATTCGAATGTTTTTCGCTTTTTTGTTAATCATAATGCAAAGATAGTTATTGAAGTGCTGTTCTAATCCAATGTTCAGCGCTCGATTCTAAAATGTGATACATCTTCTCGAAATCTTCAGGAGTCCCATAATAGGGGTCTTGAACATCTTCATTCAGCAAATAAAGTTTAATTTTTTCTGTGTCGAAAGCATTGCGGGCCAGGGAAGATACATCTTGAAAATTCATGTTGTCCATAACCAATACAAGGTCGAATTCATCGAAATGTTCTGCACGGAATTTCTGCGCCTTGTGATTCGTGATGTCCACATTGTATTTCAATCCAACAGATTCAGAACGTTTGTCTGCGCGACTTCCAATATGATAACCTGCAGTTCCAGCACTGGCAATTTCAACATTGGCGTTAAGTTCTTTTGCCTTTGCTTTCAATACGCCTTCAGCCAAAGGGGAACGACAGATATTACCTAGACAAACACAAAGAATTCGTTTCATTTCTTTTCAATTCCAATGGCGAAAATGACATTTCGTTTATTGAAGTCCCAATTCATATCTCGCCATTCAGCAATAGTCTTGGTTATTACATAGCCATTCTGACTGTGCACGTCGCAGCCAATACAAAGCAATGTTGTTGGTTGAAGGTGCTCGCGTAAATCGTCGTACACATGATGACTGCGATAAGGCGCATCCATGAAAAGTTGAGTCACTCGATATTCAGAAGATTGTCTTTCCAACATTTTTATTTTCTTCATT
>JBJOPP010000007.1:0-2555 GCA_046050685.1 Bacteroidota bacterium | reverse complement strand
CTGAAGTATGAACACGTCCTTGCGTCTCTGTCGCTGGAACGCGTTGCACGCGATGCACACCGCTTTCAAACTTCATGGTGCCGTACACTTCATCTCCTTCCACCTTGAACGAAACTTCTTTGAATCCGCCCATGGTTCCTTCACTCAAATTCAACACTTCAATTTTCCATCCTCTGTCTTGAATGTAACGGGTATACATCTTGTAAAGGTCACCTGCAAAAATAGAAGCCTCGTCTCCGCCAGTCCCTGCGCGGATTTCTACGATAACGTTCTTGGTATCTTCAGGGTCTTTCGGAATAAGAAGAAACTTAATTGCCTCTTCCATTTCAGCAATTTTCGGAGACAATTCATTGTACTCTTCTTGCGCCATTTCTTTCAAGTCGGCGCTTTCGTTGCTGTATAGAATTTCTTTTGCACCTTTCAAATCGTCGAGTGCTTTTTTATACTCGAGATAAACGACATTTATTTTTTCCAACTCGCGATACTCGCGCATGAGCGTTGGATATTTCTTCATATCGGCAATAACCGTAGGGTCGGTGATGCTCTTTCCCACTTCACTGTATCTATCTGAAATAGCCGACAAACGATCTATTAACTCCATGTTTTCAATTTAATATTGAAATGTTCCGTGCTCGGAACGAATTTCCAATGTGTTTCCTTCCCCTGCTTCCACGCGACCAATAATCTGTGCGGCGCATCCTACTTGATCAGCATAATTGATAATCTCCAACGCGGTTTCTTCGTCGGTATAGAACTCCATGCGGTGTCCCATGTTGAAGACCTTGTACATTTCCTGCCAAGGTGTTTTCGATTCTTCTTGAATCATTTTGAATAATGGCGGAATCGCGAATAGGTTGTCTTTCACAATGTGCACATTGTTGGTGAAGTGAAGAACTTTCGTTTGTCCACCTCCACTGCAATGAACCATTCCCTTAATCTTGTCACGACGATTCGCTAAAATTCTTTTAACGATTGGTGCATAGGTTCTTGTTGGTGATAGAACTAACTTACCTGCATTCAATTCAGCATCGTGCACATAATCAGTTAATGCATATGATCCTGAATAAATCAAATCTTTCGGAATAGCGCTATCGAATGACTCGGGATATTTTGAAGTAAGACCGTTGTAGAACACATCGTGACGTGCAGACGTTAGCCCATTGCTTCCCATTCCCCCGTTGTATTCAGACTCGTAAGTTGTTTGTCCGTAAGAAGCCAAACCTACAATAACTTGTCCCGGAGCAATGTTCGCATTGTCAATCACCTCGTCTCTGCGCATGCGACAAACGACAGTAGAGTCTACGATAATGGTTCGAACCAAATCACCAACATCGGCCGTTTCTCCGCCTGTTGTGTGAATCTTCACACCGTGTTTTTCTAGCTCTTGACAGATCTCTTCGGTGCCTGCAATAATGGAAGAAATTACTTCGCCCGGCACTAAGTTCTTATTGCGGCCAATGGTGCTGCTGAGCATAATGTTATCTACCGCTCCTACGCACAACAAATCATCTATGTTCATGACAATGGCATCTTGCGCAATTCCCTTCCACACTGAAAGATCTCCAGTTTCCTTCCAATAGATATACGCCAGTGAAGACTTTGTGCCCGCACCATCGGCATGCATAACAATGCAATGCTCCTCGCTTCCGGTTAAGTAATCAGGAACAATTTTACAAAAGGCCTTTGGAAAAAGTCCTTTGTCTAAATTTTTAATTGCAGCATGAACGTCCTCTTTGGAAGCGCTTACTCCTCTGCTGTTGTATCTATTTTCGGCTTGACTCATATATAAATAAAAAGGGCTGACAGCGAGTGTCAGCCCTTCTTTTTGATTTAATGCTATTTACTAGGGTTAACCGGAGTACCTGGAACGTAGTCCGTTCTTAAAATTCTAAACGTTGTGCGACGATTCAATTGGTGAGCACGCTCTCTTGTTTCGTTGTCTTTGATTGAATTAATGAATGCTTCGTCTAACAAAGTTCCAATTGGGAATTCAGCGAAAGTCTCTGCAGACAAACGATCTCCTTCCTTAATGGTACGAGGCTCGCTTTCACCTTTTCCTTTCGCAACTAGGCGATCTGCAGCGATACCTTTCGAAGTCAAATAGGTAACGCAAGTTTCAGCACGTCCTTGAGAAAGCTTGTCATTGCTAGCAACATCACCACGAGCATCTGTGTGAGACTCTAACTGAACCACAAACGTTGGGTTTTCAGTTAAGATGTTCAACAAGTAGCTCAATGAGTCAGCACTGTTCACTTCATCATTGATTAACAATTCTGTCTTGTTGAAAGGATACAATACCGTTGGCATTGGGTATTCCTTTCCAATTTCAACTGGAATTAAGAAGTAATCTTGTTGGTAGTTGGTAGACTCTTTAGCTCCTTTGGTAGAGAACTTATCAGCAGTACCAATGAAATTTTCTTTTTGAATGTCTACAGTGTATTTGGTTTCAACTTTAACCTTGGTCTTATCAAGGAAGAAGCTTCCGTTCGCATCTGTAACAACATTGTAAGTAGAACCGTCAGACCCAATGATTGTAACCTTGCAACCGGATAAAG
>JBJOPP010000006.1:0-3898 GCA_046050685.1 Bacteroidota bacterium | reverse complement strand
AATGGAATAACCTGAAAACCCTACGCCGCTGTATATTCCATGAGAAGCATATTGAGAAACACTTGAAGAAAAATTCGCGGCCACAACATCGCGAATTAAATTGTTTTGTATAAATCCCGAGGTATTTCCTGTTGCACTTGAAATATAAACGCCTATGGCAGACCAACCGCTTGTATTGGACTGTTGAATATCATGAATATTGTTCCGAAGAACGCGAACTCCAAAATTGTTCGCCGCTATTTCAATACCGTAAACATTCGCAGAATATCCTGTTCCAGTGTACTCGCCCCCGCGAATATCGTTTCCTTCAATAATGGCAGATCCGGCTGATGTTTCTGTGTTCGAAACATAAATACCTCGTTGACCAATATTTTCTCCTGCTGTTGCTGAACCAATGACATTGTCTCGAATGATTAATCCTGTATTCGGATAAGTAACAGAACCTCCGTTTGCAAATATCCCAACATAACACCTCCGAATTTCATTGTTCTCTATTAAGGTGTTCAAACTCGAAAAAGCACCCGTTGTCATTGTTGTAGTGCTATAATTCGAAAGGTTAATTCCGTATGATGCAGTTACAGACAATGCGCTGTTTCTGCTACCAACAATAACACAGTTTTTCACCGTAACATTGTTCGCCCCATTTGCCCCCGCATTGCTCGCAGATGACAATCGAATACAGGCAACGATGTTGGAAGAAAGTACACTTTGAATGGTAAGATTTCTTATACCAACCGTAGCCGGGTCATCACCATCAATGGTAACATTATCGGCCCCATTCAATTCAATAATTCCTCTGTTCGTTGTTGGTGATGCTGCAGAATTAATGGTGAAATTTCCTCCAGAAGGTCGAATAAGTATTGAAGTGTAATTACTTGGTGAGGCAGATTGAAGAAGTGTTGTCGGTGAAGCAGGTTCGGTTGTATTTCCATTTATTGAAATGGTAATTGAACCTTGATGCGTGCCCGCGTTTACAGCAGCGAAGGCATCGCTTAAATTTGCATACAACGCCGACAACGTACCTCCGGTAGATGTAACTGTTACCACATTATTGGCAGCAGCTACGGTGTAGTTGTAATTTGTGCCAGCATTGTTGTTTAGATTTATTGTGTACAAATCAACATTGGAACCATTCGAAGGAACATTCGCTGTGCCCGATGTAAAAACATAGTAGGATCTAACATTTGCAGCTGAAGCCCCCGGGATTTGAGCAGAGTAAGAAGCGGCGCTTCCTGTCATTTGGACAACAGAGGAAGTCACCCATGCGTCCGTTGTGTAACGCAAATAAACGGCCTGACCAGTGCTCAATGTACCATCTAATGTGGCGGTAACAGTTACCGGCATATTCGGAGCTACCGCACTCGCAGAAGGGCTCTGAGTTACAGATGAAACCGATCTTACCGGACCTTGCACTCTAAAGTACAATAAGTCCATTGAAGTGTTTCCATTAGGTGTTTTGAATACGTAATTATCTGTTATGTTCGGACAATTGATATAAAAGGCTCCAGCTGTATTGCAAGTTGTAGCTCCATAAATTAAACTCGGAAAAGTCCAGTCTGTATCTACACATCCAAAAGGTCCAAATTGGGTTAAATCACCACTCCAATTACGCACCAATCTAAAATATTGATTCCCTGTTCCCTTCGGGTTCAATATTTTTATTCTTGACGTTCCCGTGCCAGCATCAAATGAAACAATATCTCCAATACCCCATCCAGTGGTAAACCCAGAACCAATTATACCGTTTTGCGAAAAAATGACATTTCCAAAAATCAACTGTAACGCCAATACTAGAGTGGCTCGCATGACTAATTTCTTCATTTTATTTCTTCAGATTACGCACTGTTTGTTTTCAAAGATAGTTCAATATACTTCGAACTTTTTGAAAGCAAAAGCCAAAAAAAGAGGCCGAAGCCTCTGATTCTGCGAAAGGTGTTACACAAGATGCTGAAGCAAGTTACTTCGTAAGATGCTAAAGCAAGATGCCTCCGGCAAAGGGACTTCTGTTGAGTGAAGCATCCTTGCCGAAGGCATCTTTAGAATAATCTTGCGAAGCATCTTGCTCCGCATCTTTACTACGGAATCATGTATAAAATCTAAACGCTCTCGATGTACTCAAACGGCGAACACCCGCAGAACTTTTTAAAGATGGAATAAAAATTCGATTTGGTTTGAAATCCGCAACGTGTTGCCAATCCCATGATAGAGTAGCGCTTCAGCGCTCCTGCCTCGAGTTGAAGCAGGAATAAATCGAGCCTGCGTTTGTTCAACCAATCCTTGTAGGGCATAAGCATATCGCGACTAAAAAAGATCGACAATTTATATTTCGGAACATCCAATAAATCGGCGAATTCCTGAATTTTTATATCGCGCTGAATAACTTCTGGATGCATATTTAAATACTCATCCAATCGCATTTTAATTGCATTCGATTCTTCAAATGTCAAGGGTTGCTTCCACTTGTGAATCTCTTCGCTTAACTGCGTAGCAGGATTCCTCACCACAATCATGGCCGCGAAAGTAACTACTTCTGAGTGTCCTAATGCCAAGGTCTTTGTCATTTCTAATATTGGGAGAATTTCCATAACAAAATGTATTTGTCCTGTTATATCGAATTCCAACTAGAAAGGTTACGTTTTTTTTAAAAAAAACACCAGCGAAGCTGGATGACACAACACGTTGTGATGACAAACTTCGTTTGATGACGATTTTCAATCGATGACGAACAAGTTCGATGACTGCCTCGCGGAGCGTTATCCGGGACGGTCATCTCTCGCAGAGTGTCATCACATGAAATGTGTAAAGCCTCCGGCTGTAAGCGGTGTTGTTCCAACTTACGGCCGAAGGCTTTTTACTTCAATTTACACCCGAAGAGTAATTATCTCGTGCTACCCGAAGGTGCAATTATTTCGCGATGAAAATTTTCTTCGTAAACACTTTCGAATCTCCCGTCACCTCAACCAAGTAAACCCCAGTTGCTGTGTCAAGATCCAATAGAAGTTCACTTGATGTCATGTTCTTACGCTCAATCATGTTTCCAACTGCATCGTAAACTTTCACCGTTGCGTTTTCGAAGTCTGTATTGTTCAATACCCAAACTTTTACTTGCTGTCCAGTGGTAGTATATACTTGCACTCCTTCTACTTCTGTTACTTCTTCTGTTACTGCAACTGATTCCATCGCAGTCTCCGTTTGTGGATTCAACGTGAAGTGAAGAACGAAACGGTTGTTGTATGTTCCAGCGTTCGCAGTAAAGCTGTATGAGCTGTTGCGCTTCAGATCTTGGAAGATGTGGGTGAACTTATCTTCCAACACCACATCTTCTTCAACACCCAATTCAACTGCATTGATTGTGTAAGTTCCAGCTGAAGTGATTTGGATACCCACATCTACTCTTTGTTTTGCAGTTGCATCTTTCAACCCGTCCAAAGAAACTTCTTTCGTTCCTTCCAAGAAATAAACTTGATGGTGGTTTTCGTCGATGAACTTATCGGTATCAAATTCTTCAATGCCGTTACTAGCATTTTCGTTCTCATAAACAACCGCTTGGTCATCTGATTTACCATCGTTCAGGTTCAAGCGAACGATTTGGTTATGCATTGGTGCATGAAGTACGTTAGTTGAATGAACGCGGTCGCCGTTGTCTATTCTCAATGAACTCGATGCAGTGAATGCATATACATAGAATCCTTGCATCGCTGGAATGTATCTTGTTGTTTGTCCTGTAGGGCTATTACTTACTCCAGAAGTTGCATTGTAGCTTTCGTAGTTCGTGTTGTTCGCATTACGAATCCAGTAGCTAACATTCAAACCTGTGCGAGTTACTGCTGTCCAATCGACATGTGAAGTATATGGATTCGCAACAAACTTATATCCAGTTCCAGTGAATGACAATGGT
>JBJOPP010000005.1:0-4139 GCA_046050685.1 Bacteroidota bacterium | reverse complement strand
AAGAACCACTAAATGTTTCATAAGCTTAGATCATCATACGCTGACGCTTCAATAAAAACTGAAGCATACAATTCTGAATCCCGTCTTCAATTGACGTTTGAAAATAATCGACACCAATCTGTCCAGCCTTTAATTGCAATGATGTGCGGAATTCGCTCATTTTCTCTTGATAAGCCTTTCGCAATTCATGCGGATGGGCTTTAACCTCTTCCCCTGTCTCCAAATCGACAAACGAATAGGGACGATTTTCAAAGTTGAAATCCAATTCCTGTTCTTGATGCACAACATGAAAAAGAATGACTTCGTGTTTGTTGTGACGCAGGTGCTGAAGCGACTGGAAAACCTCTTCCACTTGTTTCGAATCGTCAAGCATATCACTGAACACAACCACCAAACTTCTTCTATGAATGCGCTCTGCTATTTCATGAATAACTGAAGAAACATGACTGTTGTTTTGGTACGATGTTGCGCTCTGCTCGAGCCATTTCTCCATTTCAGAGTACAGATAATGAATGTGTGCTTGACTGCTTCCAGCTTTGGTATGAACCATGAGCTCATCTGCGAAGACGCTTAAACCAACGGCATCGCGCTGACGTTTCATGAGTTCCATAATGCTTGCCGCACCGTACAACGCAAACTTCAACTTATTCCATTCCTTGCCTTCCGCATTTTTAATGGTTGGAAAAAGCATGGATGATGAAACATCGACCACCAACTGACAGCGCAAATTGGTTTCTTCTTCGTATCGCTTCACAAAGTGTTTGTCTGTTCGCGCCAATAATTTCCAATCGAGATGTCTCGTAGACTCCCCTGCATTGTACAAACGATGTTCTGCAAATTCAACCGAAAATCCATGATATGGCGAACGATGCATTCCAGTAATAAAACCTTCAACCGCCTGTTTGGCAAGCAATTCAAGCGATGAATACGATTGTATATATGACCGATCGAAGTTAACAGGCATAAGATTATGCGGTTTTCAAGTAAAAATAAAACTCAGTTCCTTTTCCTTGCACCGAAGTTACATGCAATTGTGAATTATGTTTACTTAAAAAATCGTTGACCAATTGCAATCCCAATCCGTGGCCGACTTCATTTTGAGTTCCTCTCGTAGAAAGGACTTCACCAATGTTTAGTTTCTCGAGAAATTCAGCACTCATTCCAACTCCCGAATCTACCACTCTGAAGCAACATCCCATTGGTGTAGAGTGAGCAGTAATTTGAACCAAACCTCTTTCGTTCGAATACTTCGAAGCGTTTGAAATTAGATTGCGAAATATGGTTTCCAACATATCTCTATCTCCCAATACTCTTTCTACAGTCGAATTACTAAAATTCACAGAATAATCAATGCTCTTTTCAGATTGAGAAAGCAAACAGATGTTGTTCACCAAATCTTGCAATTCTCTCAATGGTATTTCTGTTTCTACGTATTGAATATTATTGGTTTGCGTTCGTGTCCAAAGCAATAACTTGTCAATAAGATCTAGCATACTGGAAGTTCTGCCTTTGAATTGGCGAAGAATGGCCTGCTCCGTTTCTCGATCTATTTCAGTGCTTAACAACAATTCAGATGCCGAGTCAAGCGAAGCCACCGGCGAACGTAAATCGTGAGAAAGAACCGACATCATGCGTTCACGTGTGTACAACGTCGAAATCAATTGCTCATTCTTTAATTTCAACGCGCGGGTACGAAGCACCAATTTCCTGTGAATTCCATCTGTAACCTTAACAATGAAATAAGTTTCTGCAATGCATATAATTGATACCCCAACTAAATTCATGAACCCGTCCATTTTGGCCAGTTCTGGATTCATTTTGGGAAGAGGTGTGAAAAAATCCAAAAACAACATGGAATTAATCATGAGTATCGCATCTATTGTCAAGATAACATATCCCGTTTTTGCTTCGTCCCCTTGAAACACAAACAAATTACCCATGAGCAGAGGAATGAAATAGATGAAAACGTATGAATCTATTCCCGTTTGGATAACCAAAATCTGAATAATTAGTGTAAGAATAAGCATATTCCACACTTTTGAAATGAAGTACTTCCTTTGCTTGAACAGGAAGAATGAAATTCCTGTAAAAAACACAGTAGAAAATGTAATCGCCGCTTGCAAATACTGACCCAACCAAAGATCTACTCCTGTGTAAACCAGACAGAAAAGAACAACGATAAGCATAAATATTTGATGCAGACGCAATGTTTTCTCCTGAAGAATTGAGATATCCTCATCCATTCCTTTTAACTTCCTTTCCATAAGTTCTAATTCAACAGAAATTTAATATGATGTGCTAATTTAATGTTCTTTATTCACTCTTTAACAATATATTTTTACTTCCTTTGCTTTACTTATTGTAAAAATGGACATAACTATCAATACCCCCGCCTTATTGTTCCCCGCAATCAGCTTAATCATGTTAGCATACACCAACAGATTCTTAGCTTTAGCAAATGTCATTCGTAACTTACACGACCGCTACAAAGGCCGTGAGCCAAAGGAAGCGGCATTACTCTATGCACAAATAAAGAATCTTAAATTCAGATTGCGACTGATAAAAAACATGCAGATCTTCGGAGTATTGAGTTTTGCTTTTGCAATTGTCTCCATGTATTTCATTTATCGTGAAGAAATGGATTTCGCTGAATTCACTTTTGCAACGGCACTTATTCTATTTTGTGTTTCATTGTTTCTCTCACTCATCGAATTAATTAATTCCACTCGTTCCCTTGAAATTGAATTGAGCGATATGGCGGGGTTGGAAGATAGTATTTTGGATTATCTGAAGAAGATGATTAAATAGCCGATGGCGAATGTTGCAGAGCAACGAATGTCAGGGACGAATGTTGCGGAGCAACGAATGCCCGAAGGGCGAATGCTTCGCGAGAATACATTAGCGGATGACGACGACAGAACCGGTTAGTTCAATGGGTTCGGAGAAAGATGAAGTTGTGATTTGCAGTGCCCACGTATACCCGTCTATTTGCGCATAGAATTCGTTGCCGTATACGTTTCCAATCCAAGCTTGGTTGGGATCTTCCGAATAAAAGATGCGTTCGCCATATCGATTGTAAATGCTGAAGATATATTGAATTTCATTCAAATTAAATCCAGATAAGACTGGGAAGAACACGTCGTTTAACCCATCATTATTGGGAGAAAATGAATTCGGAACAAAAACCATTTCTTCCCGATTCACAAAAATGGTGTAACACACAGAGTCCGCGCAGCCGTATTGATTGCTAACTTCCAAGCAAGCTTCGAACGAACTTCCTATCGTTTCAGAAAAAGTGTATTGCGCATCTGTATTGAATGAACTTTCTCCGTTGATGTTCCATTCACTGGATGTATTCCCCAATGAGGTATTTACGAAATCAACAATCGGAGAATTTATCGACGGTGTTATTGGACTCCATTGAAATGATGCTTCTGGGAATAAATCAACGCAAACAAGATCAGTGATAGAAACCGTATTCACACATCCGTTTCCATCGGTAGATTGAAGCCCAACTGAAAAGCATCCGGCCGTGAGAAAATTATAATTGAAACTTCCGCATCCACTTCCCACATTCAATCCATCGATTGTCCATGTACAATTTGTCAATGCTGAAGCCGATGTTGAATTGAATTGTACATTCAACGGAGCACATCCGCTTGTGACAGAAGACGAGAAATTAAATTGCGGAAGTGGTACAACTTGAATTGTTATTTCATCTGAATCTCCGCAACTTCCGGCCAATGTGTATATGGCTTGATAGCTTCCGACACCCAATGCCGTTGGGTTAACACTTCCGTTCGAATTGACCGCATTTCCACTCCATGTTCCTCCTGCCGTTAGCGTTTGCAATTGAACAGGACTTCCATTTACACACAATGCATTTACGGGAGTTATCGTAGCATTCAGCGCTGAAGTCACTTGAATATTAATGGTAGAAGGCGATGTGCAATAAGCGTCGCTATCGAACGTCACAATCGAATTTCCCGCACCTGCTGTGCTTGGAAGAAACGAACCTGTGTTTACATCTGTGATTCCATTGCCGCTCCAAACTCCTGGTTCATTCGGTGAACTCAAATCCACCAATGCGTCTGAAATGCAAAAAGGCCCCGCAGGATCTATTGTTGAAGGAACGGCAG
>JBJOPP010000004.1:0-6962 GCA_046050685.1 Bacteroidota bacterium | reverse complement strand
CGCGAAAAACATTTCCGTCTAAAACAGCAACGCGTTCGTTAAAAGCGAACGAGGCAATTGCCGCAGCTGTATAAGGACCAATGCCTTTCAATTCAAGAAGTGAAGTATAGGTTGAAGGGAATTTTCCTAAAATTTGAATCTTTTTTGCGGTTGCGTGCAAATTTCTTCCGCGACTGTAATACCCCAATCCTTGCCACAGTGAAAGCACCTCGTCTTGGGGTGCATTGGCCAATTCGTTAACGGTAGGGTAATGGCCTAAAAGCTTGTGGTAGTAGGCCATTCCTTGATCTACCCTTGTTTGTTGAAGGATCACTTCAGACAACCAGATGGCATACGGATCGTTCGTGTTTCGCCAAGGCAAATCGCGTTTTTCATTTGTATACCACGACAATAACGCAGCTGTGTCACGCGAATTCATAGGGCAATCGTTTGATTTTAAGATTTTAGACGTATATTTGCAGCCCCAAAATTGAGAAAAGAAAATCAAACAAAACGGAATAAGATGACGAAAGCGGATATTGTTACAGAAATTTCGAATAAAACGGGAATTGACAGAAACGACGTGTTAGCGATAGTAGAAGGATTCATGGGAACTGTGAAGAAATCTATGGAAGCTGGAGAGAATGTATATTTAAGAGGATTTGGAAGCTTCATCGTAAAGAAGAGAGCTGCGAAATTGGGAAGAAACATTTTGGCGAAAACCACAGTGACTATTCCTGCTCATTACATTCCTGCATTCAAACCTGCTAAAGAGTTTGTAGATGCAGTGAAAGAAAAAGTGAAGGTGGCTGAGAATGCGTAAATCGTATCTCATAGCTGTTATTATTAGTGTTGCCCTCGGGCTTATCGTTCTTTTTTTATTACTCCCTCAACAACCACAGTCTGCAATTGACAAGGCGAATGCCCCTGTTGCAGACAGTACGAAAATTCAACAAGCCATTCAATTGGTAAACGGACCACAACCCATGCAGGGCATTCAAATGCTTTTGACAATGGTGGAAGAAAATCCGAAAAACGTTGAAGCTCACTTCGTACTTGGTGAATTTGCTATTCGCTCAGGTCAAATGGAAAAAGCGGTTGCTCGTTTCAATACAATTATTGAACTTCAACCTGAAAATACATTAGCCTATATTTACAAAGGCGAAGCGTTGATGCAAATGGATAGCTTGCCAGCGGCACTAGCCACTTTCAAGTCAGCCATTGCAACAGATTCTACATCAGGCATTGCCTTGGTGTATGCAGGGAAAATGAATGAACAGTTGGGAAACTGGAGTGAGGCGAAAACCTTGTACCAGCAGATTCTTCGCCACAACGAAGATCCAATTGTAAGAGACAGTGTGAATGCATTTATTAGGAAAATAGATATTAAATTAAAAAATAAGTAATATGCCTTGCGGTAAAAAAAGAAAGCGCCATAAAATGGCTACGCACAAAAGAAAGAAGCGTCTAAGAAAGAATCGTCACAAGAAAAAAGTTCGCTAGAACTTTGCTTGATACATCTGTATTGACGGAAGGCGCTTGCATGCGCCTTTCCCGTCGTGCATTAAATCTTAGAAAAATTTGAACGCTGAACTAGTCATTAACGCTTCCTCCAAGGGAGTGGAAATTGCCTTGCTTCATGATAAACTCCTCGTTGAGTTACACCGTGAAGTGAGCAATACACAGTTTGCTGTGGGAGACGTGTACCTTGGAAGAGTGCGGAAAATGGTTCCCCACCTGAATGCTGCCTTTGTAGATGTTGGCTACGAGAAGGATGCTTTTTTGCATTTTCTCGACCTCGGTCCTCACTATCCTACAATGAACAGATACGTGCGTCCCATTCTTGGTGGCGAGCGTGCTTCTGGTGATTTAACCGGACTTCAAAAAGAGCCCGAGTTAAAGAAAGATGGTGTAATTAAAGACGCCATTGGTCAGGGAAACGCCATACTGGTTCAGATTGCGAAAGAACCTATTTCAGCAAAGGGCCCACGCCTAACTGCTGAAATTACTCTTGCCGGAAGATATCTGGTGCTGGTTCCTTTCTCGAATAAAGTTTCTCTTTCAAGCAGAATAACTAACGAAGATGAGCGTGATCGTTTGAAAAAACTCATGCAAAAAATTCGCCCACAAAACATGGGTGTTATTGTGCGAACGCAAGCCGTAGACACAAGCGTTGAAGAACTTGACCAAGATTTGACAGACCTTGTATTACGTTGGGAAGAGCTGGTGAAAAATCTTCCGAATGCGCTTCCTCCAAAACGTATTCTTAGCGAAATCAAGAAGACCTCTTCGGTTCTTCGCGATTTGTTGAACGATTCGTTCACTGCTATTCACGTGAACGACGAAAAGCTTGGAGCTGAAGTGCGTACTTACATGCACAGCATTGCCCCTGATCAGGAAGGAATTGTAAAGGTTCACAAGACCACAGATTTATTCGACACATTCAATATTTATCGTCAGATTAAAGCCGGCTTCGCAAAACAAGTCAACTTAAAATCTGGCGCATACCTTATCGTAGAGCACACCGAAGCCATGCACGTTATTGACGTGAACAGTGGAAATCGAAAGAGTGCATCTGCGAAAGATCAAGAACAAAACGCCCTTCAAACCAACCTCGAGTGTGCGAAAGAAATTGCACGTCTCTTCCGTTTGCGAGATATGGGTGGAATTATTTGCGTAGACTTTATTGATATGCAGCAGAAGGAAAACCAAAAGGCCCTTCACGATGCGTTGAAAGAGTATATGCAAGGCGACAAAGCGAAGCACAACGTTCTTCCCCCAAGCCGTTTCGGTGTGGTGGAAATTACACGTGAACGTGTGAAGCCTGTTACCGAAGTGGAAACACAAGAGACCTGTCCGAGCTGCAGTGGTACTGGAAAAATTGAAGCTGCATTGTTGTTCGAAGATGAAATTGAAAACAGCATTCGCTTAATTGCAGAGACTACCGCTCACAAACACATTGTCGTTGCTATTCATCCAATGGTCGAGGCATACCTAACAAAAGGATGGTGGTTCAAAACCATTCTGGCTCGTTGGAAAAAACGATTCCAGATTAAAATTGAATTACAGTCTTCGAGTAACAATGCGTTGCTTGAATACAAGATTTTTGATGCGAATGGCGAGGCGATTAACATTGCTAAATAATTGGTAAGAAAGGGGAAGAGAAGGGAAGAATGTGCGTAGCACGAATGTCTAAGACGAATGTTTTCAACGAATGCCTTCGGCGGATATAGCCTGAACAGGTATATTACATATTTCCTTAAATTTGTTTCATGTTAAAACGCAAAATGATCAATGATCCGGTTTACGGATTTGTTACCATACGCCATGCGTTCGTTCTTGAATTAATCAATCATAGATATTTCCAAAGACTTCGAAGAATTACCCAATTGGGTCTTTCGTCGTTGGTATATCCCGGTGCTGGACATAACCGCTTTCAACACGCCATGGGCGCTATGCATTTGATGCAAAACGCCATTGATGAATTACGTTTGAAAGGACATCCTATTTCCCACGAAGAAGAAGTGGGTTTGCTTTGCGCTATTTTACTTCATGACATTGGACACGGTCCGTTCAGTCATGCCCTTGAAAGTTCCATCGTGAATGAAGTTCATCACGAACACATTTCTTCATTCGCTATGCAACGCTTGAACCAGGAGTTCAAGGGTCAATTAAATCTTACGCTTGAAATTTTCAATGGAACGTATCCACGCAAATTCATGCATCAGCTCGTGAGCAGTCAGCTCGATATGGACAGACTGGACTACCTGGCGCGCGATAGTTTCTTCAGCGGTGTGGTGGAAGGACAGGTAGGAAGCGAGCGTTTAATTAAAATGCTCGATGTGGTGAATGATCAGTTGGTGGTGGAAGAGAAAGGCATTTACTCGATTGAGAAATTTATTGTCGCTCGACGATTCATGTATTGGCAGGTATACTTGCACAAGACGGTTTTAAGCGCAGAATATATGCTGGTGAATGTTCTTCGTCGCGCCAAGCAATTGGCAGACCAAGGCGAGCAGCTTTGGGCTTCTCTGGCTTTGCAATACTTCCTCAACAATAAAATCTCATTGTCTCATTTCGAAGCCAGCGATGAAGCGTTCGAGATGTTTATGAAGTTAGACGACATTGATATTCTTGGTGCATTGAAAGTTTGGACTTCACATCCCGATTTCGTGTTGAGTGAATTGGCCACACGCATTGTTGAACGCAGACTTTTCAAGATTGAAATTTCAAGAACTGAAATCCCTGCATCAAGCATTCAGCAAGCCATTCAAAGTATTCAAGAACAATATTCAATCACACCTGAAGAAGCTCGTTATTTCGTGTTGAATGGCAAAGTAGATAACCGCGCATACAACAGCATGAACGAAGGCATTCTAGTAAAGATGAAGAACGGGGAAATCATTGACGCCGCGAAAGCCAGCGATCACGATAATCTTTCCGCGTTAAGCGCTCCGGTTGAGAAATACTTCCTAGCTCAGATGCTTCGCGAGGGCAACTAACGTTGCGAGGGCGGGAGCTCCGCGAGGGCAACTAACGTTGCGAAGGTCTGCGACGAGGGTGCTATCGCACGAGGGCAACAAATTTTGCGTTTCAATCAAACGTTCGCAGAACTTTCGCGAAGTATTCGCCTTCGTCCGAAGGACCCTCGCGATGAAATCGCCCTCGTAAAACCATTACTCTTTCACCAAACGCAACGTCTTTCCACCAGCTCTTACCAAGTAAACACCTGCGTTCCATTTCGAAACGGAGATATCCATTTTGTCTGATTGAGCCTTGTCTTTGAAGATTTGTCTTCCGGTTAGATCGTAAATTTCAACAGAGATTCCTTTTTCAATTCCAACCAATTGAACATTGTTGTTCGCTGGATTCGGATACAATTGAAGTTCAGATTTCTTCGCTGGAGCTTCTTCAACATTAACTCCGCAAGCCATGGTGTAGACAGGACTTGTTAGTGTGGTTTGCATGTTGTTGCCCATGTCGTGAACATTGAATTGTACTTCTGTTCCGCAAGCGTATGGGCCTTTCAATGTTTGTCCTGCCGCGTTCATTACAGAAACTGGTTCGTTCAAAGAAGACACAACCCCATAAGGACCGCCTGTTCCCATTGAAGAAAGATTCATAGAAACGAAGAACTGATTATTCGCAGGGTCTGGCATTAAAACCATTCCCATGTTTGGAAGTTCAACATTATACACACATGAACCATCGTCGAACTGCGCATCTGGTCCGTAGTTCAATGCCATTGGATCTAAACATCCTCCGCAGTAATACAAACAACTTCCAACATCACATGTCGCAAGGCTATCGTAATTACATGCTGTTGGGTCTGTACATCCAACAATTTCATTAGCACCTGAAACGAATGTCTGCAAGTAACCGAAGTCGGCTAAATTTCCTGTTAAAACAACTTCACCTTGTGCGTTTGTTACTGATACCTCTGAATTGTTCGGTTCGAAAGAATACAACACCAATTGATAACAATCTGCCGCGTTCATGCAATAGCCTGTTGCGTATGGATATTCGTTGAAATCTCCTTCGCCTGTATTCGGATTGAATGCGTAGAAAACAACCTGTCCACCAGAAGAAACCGTATTCCAATTTTCTGCTGAACAACACGTTCCGTTATCTACTGTGGCATCTGCATCGTAATTCGGAGCCGATGGGTCGGTGCAACCTTGACAAGAATAGTCGCACAAATTGTAATTCGTGCAAGTTGCAAGTGGGTTGTAGTTACAAGCGAATATGTCGGTGCAACCAACTACTTCATTTACCGAGAAGAACTCGTTAATGTATGGATTAACATTTCCGGTTGTTTGGTAGAACACGCTTCCATCAGGACCATAAATTGTGATTTGGAAAGGTTGAACCGTTAGGCTCCATGCGCTGAACGAGAAGCAATCTTGATCCATGCAAAACCCTTGAAGCATGTTGTTGTATCCACCTTGCTGCGTTAACCCGTCAGAAGAAGTTACATACCATTCCAACCAAGCAGAAGATTCAACGGTATACCAGTTGTTGAAGCAACAAGTGCCATTGTCAACCGTTGCGTTTGAATCGTAGTTGTTTGCCGTAGGATCTGTACAACCCTGACATGAATAATCGCAATATGCAAGTTCGTTGCAAGTTGCAAGTGGGTTGTAGTTGCATGCTGAAGGCTCTGTGCAACCGGGTACTGCAACACCCCAAATGAAGGTGTATGGAATTCCGGTTTCCATCGCATTCTCGGTTCCCTGAGAAACGATATAACCAGTAGAGTCTGTTATCACAACGAATATATTTCCCCCCGCTCCAAAAGGATCGAGTGGATCGAATTCTGTTGGATAAACATTCAACGTGTAACATCCGCTACTGATACAAAGCGTTGTGTCGTTTGGTGTTGTTCCATATTGATAAAATCCCAAAGAACTCTGAATCGTCCATGTTGAAGGAACCGAAGTAGTAATGGTCGCCATGTCTGCGTAACAACATTTTCCGTTGTCGTAGATTGCGTTAGCGTTGTAGTTAGTCGCAAGAGGATCTGTGCATCCGCTGCAAGAAGCATATTCGCATGAACCGTCGTTGCAAGTTGTACCTGGTGTATAGTTACAAGCGTTCGGATCTGCGCAACCGTAAATTGGATTCAATGATACAGTGGTGTACAAATAGTTTGTGTCTACTACACCTGTTAACCAAACTGTGCCGTCTTCAAGCGTAACGGTATAATTCTGATTTGGAGCGATATTGTCGAAAGAATAGACTTGAAGGTTGTAACATCCGTTTTTAACGCAGAAATTGTTATTTACTAAGTTATCTCCGCCTGTCATGAAATACTGCTCGCTGTACAACCAGATACCCGCTTGTCCTTGTTCTACGTTAAAAGTTGCCCAATGGTCTGTGCAGCAAGTGTTATTATCTATTGTTGCATTTGGATTGAAGTTGAATGCCTCTGGGTTGGTACAACCAAGACAGCTATAATCGCACGTTATATAATCGTAACAAGT
>JBJOPP010000003.1:0-10627 GCA_046050685.1 Bacteroidota bacterium | reverse complement strand
TAAACACTGCACTTAAAAAGGTATTGGTGTCTGAACAGAATATATCTATTATTTTATTATTATGGTAAACGGTTACTTGTAGTCTTTTTATTACATCGCACTCAAATGTAATTTTGTTTTTAATTGATATTAGAAATTTGCTTATTTCATCTTTTTTTAAGTTCAAGACCTTATACTGATTCGGTTTTACTTCAAAATCACATAATCTGAGTTCTTGGAAATCAGACAATTTAAACTCCATTTTTCTAAGTTTCAAATCCGTTTTATATCCAAACAATCGTGCTCTAATAGAATAATATGTTATATTTATTTCAACTATAATGTCTTTCATTTTTAAATCGTTGTGATTAGTACATTTCGTCGATGTTCAATACTGAAATATATAAAGTTTTTTAGTTTTGTGATACAATCAGAATGACTTAGTTAAATTATTTGTCTACCAAGGGTTTATTAATAACTTAGCCCCTGAGGTATTGTGAAATCTGAGGTTCAGAGTGAACTTCCATAAAGAAGTCTTAGTAAGTAATCCTAATTAAAAAATACACCCCCCCGCAATCCCCCTCGCCTCCGCATCACTCGCAATTAATTCTTCCAACGAAGGCTTCCCGATGAACGATGCTTTTTGAAGTGTCTTCTCTACGGTTTCGGCGATTTGAAGGAATTTAATTTCGTCGTTTAAGAATCGAGCAACGGCAATTTCATTCGCGGCATTCAAGATGCATGGCGCGTTGCCGCCTTGCTCCAACGCTTCGAAGGCAAGACCCAAACATCGGAACACTTCAATGCGTGGTTTCTCGAAAGTGAACTGCGGATAATCCATGAAGTTGAAGCGTGGCCAGTCTGTCTTCACACGCTGCGGATAAGCCATGGCGTAAAGGATCGGCAACTTCATATCGGGCAATCCCAACTGCGCTTTCATGCTGCCGTCTTCAAACTGAACCAAGCTGTGAATAATACTTTGCGGATGAACCACCACGTCTATTTGCGAAGGCTTCAAATTGAATAACCACTTCGCTTCAATCACTTCCAACCCTTTGTTCATAAGGGTTGCAGAGTCAATGGTAATTTTCGCGCCCATGGTCCAATTCGGATGCTTCAACGCTTGCGCCTTCGTCACTTCAGCCAACTCTTCAGCAGGCTTCTGTCTAAACGGACCACCACTCGCAGTAAGAACAATCTTCTCAATTGGGTTGTGCCACTCGCCAGCCAAGCATTGGAAAATCGCGCTGTGCTCGCTGTCTACCGGATAAATATTCACTCCATTTTCTTTCGCAAGCTGAGTAATAATTTCTCCAGCAACCACCAATGTTTCTTTGTTTGCTAAGGCAATGTTTTTCTTCGCAAGAATTGCTTTCACGGTAGGTGGAAGTCCAGCTGCACCTACCAATGCGGTAAGCACAATGTCTATGCTGTCCATCTCTACAATCTGCTCCAGTGCTTGCTTTCCAGCGTACACTTTAATATCTGTGGAAGCGAGCGCTTCTTTCACTTCAGCGTATTTCGATTCGTCGGAAATAACTACGGCATTCGGATTGAATTTCAACGATTGCTGAATAAGCAGCGCACTGTTGCTGTGTGCCGTAAGCACTTCCACACAAAATTGATCGGGATGTTCTTGAATAACTTCAAGGGCTTGAGTACCTATGGATCCGGTTGAACCGAGAATAGCAATGTTTTTCAATGCGAATATTTTTTGCAAATTAAGAATAAAAAAAGCCGCTTCAATTGAAGCGGCTTTTTGATCGTTGCCCGAACAGGATTCGAACCTATATAAACTGCACCAAAAACAGTTGTCCTGCCATTAGACGATCGGGCAATCTCACTTCTCCTTCGAAAAGCGACTGCAAAATAAATACTTTCTTTTCATAACACCAAGTATTTTTCTATTTCTATCTTCGTTTTTTAAAAATAAGCCTGTGATTTCACTTCAGAACTACATCAACGGAACGTTTGTTTCTGCCATTTCCGGACAGACCATAGACAACGTAGATCCTTCTACTGGTAAGGTATACAGCCTTATTCCGCGCAGCGAAAAAGCCGATGTAGACGCAGCATTTTCAGCGGCCGAGTCAGCTTTTCCTTCATGGTCAAATCTTTCCGTAGAAAAGCGTTCTGACGTGCTAATTCGCCTTGCAGATCTTATAAAATCCAATTCTGAAGCCTTGGCGCAAGCCGAATCGCTCGATAACGGGAAGCCCATTTCGCTTTCTCGTGCGGTAGATATCCCTCGCGCTGAAGCCAATATTCGCTTTTTCGCAACAGGTATTTTGCACTTCGCCAGCGAAGCGCATCCGAATACCGAATACATCAACTACACCTTGCGCAAGCCCATTGGTATTGTCGGATGTATCTCACCATGGAACCTTCCGTTGTACTTATTCACGTGGAAGATTGCTCCAGCACTAGCCGCAGGAAACTGTGTGGTGGCAAAGCCTTCAGAGATTACTCCGTATACCGCATATTTATTTTCGAAACTGTGCGCCGAGGCCGGAATGCCTGCTGGTGTGTTAAATATTGTTCACGGATACGGTCCGGAAGCCGGAGAGGCCATTGTGCAACACGACGGCATTAAAGCCATATCGTTTACAGGCGGCACGGCAACAGGCGCTCACATTGCCTCTGTAGTGGCTCCGAAGTTCAAGAAGATGTCGTTGGAGTTGGGCGGAAAAAATGCGAACATCGTCTTCAACGATTGCGATTTCGACGAAGCGCTTTCAACCACCGTTCGCACGTCGTTCGCAAACCAAGGACAGATCTGCTTGTGCGGCTCTAGGCTCTATGTGCAGAGCGGCATCTATGAAAAATTCAAGGCGGCTTTGATTGAAAAAGTATCGCGCATTGTTCCAGGAAATCCGTTGGAAGACAAAACGAAAATGGGTGCTTTGGTTAGCGAGCCGCACTTGAACAAAGTGTTGTCGTTTGTTGAATTGGCGAAGCAAGAAGGCGGAATCGTTCTTTGCGGCGGCGAGCGTGTAACGCTTGAAGGTGAAAATGCGGGCGGATACTTTATGCTTCCAACCATTATTGAAGGGTTGAACGCACAGTGCAGAACCAATCAGGAAGAAATTTTCGGACCAGTGATTACCATTCAATCTTTCGAAACCGAAGAAGAAGCGAAGCAATTGGCGAACAGCACGAAATACGGATTGGCGGCCAGCATCTGGACAAACAACGTAACCGTAGCGCATCGTTTAGCAGGAAATCTTCAAACCGGAATTGTCTGGGTGAACTGTTGGTTGGAAAGAGATTTACGCACACCTTTCGGTGGAGTGAAACAATCGGGCGTGGGCCGCGAGGGCGGATGGGAAGCGTTGCGATTCTTCACTGAAGCGCAAAACGTCTGTATTTCCGTTCCGAAAAAATAAGTGTCAAACAAATTCGTTTGTATCTTTCAATGCTGAAGAAAGTGGCATGAACGCATACGAACAACTCATACAACGCTTAGACGACTTCATTCGGAAGTACTACAAGAACCGCATGGTTCAAGGGCTTTTGTATGTAGCTGCTCTTTTCCTAGGATTGTATTTGATTCTCGTTACACTCGAATACTTTGGCCACTTCGGTCCAACGGTTCGAACCTTTTTCTTCTTCGGATTTCTAGCCTCTGCTGCTTACTTTTTCGTTTCAAGAATAGCCTTGCCGTTTTTTTCTATGTTGAAATTGGGAAGGCACATTTCCTACGAGCAAGCGGCTTCCATTATCGGAAAGCATTTTCCAGAAGTCGACGATCGTTTATTGAATACGCTTCAACTTCAATCACAACTGAACGAACACGCGGAAAGCAGCCTGCTTCAAGCGAGCATCGCACAGCGTATGCAATCGCTGCGTCCTGTTCCGTTTACAGCAGCCATTGATGTGAAGAAGAACAAAAAATATTTGCGCTACTTGCTTCCGCTGGTGGGCGTTTTCGGAGTGTTGTTTTTAATCACGCCTTCCTTCATTCTGAAACCTACCGATCGTCTGCTGCGCTACAACGAGATCATAGAAGAGGAAGCGCCCTTCACCATGGAAATGTTGAACGACACGTTAACGGCGATTGAAAACACCGACTACGAAGTGCGCATGCAAGTGACAGGAAAGGAAATTCCAGCGCAGGTGTTCATTGAAGTAAACGGACAGAAATTCCAAATGGTGAAGAAGAGCAACATTGACTTTTCCTACACCCTTTCAAATGTGAAGGAAGACGCGACGATTGTTTTTCACGGTGGAAAATTTCACAGCAAAGGATATAACCTCGATGTTCTCCAAATGCCGAAGCTGACGCAGTTTCAGATTGAAGTAAACTACCCTTCTTACTTGAAGAAAGAAAACGCCGTGGTGAACAACACCGGCGATCTATTGGTTCCCGAAGGCACACAACTCACCTGGAAAATCGCCGGTGAAAATACCTCCGCTGTTCTCTTCGAAACAGCAGCAGGTAAATTGCCGTTCGAAGAAACTTCAAACGGATTCGAGCACCGCGAAAATGCTTCGCAGAATTTTGCTTACAGCGTCATTCCACAAAACGAACAAGTGCAAAATGGAAACGCCCTGTCGTATCAAGTGAACGTCGTTGCCGACGGATATCCGAGCATCAGCGTTCAAGATGAAACCGATTCGACTTCGCGCTACGTTCACTATTTCACCGGAGGAATTCAAGACGATTACGGCCTTACGAAACTCACCTTCACCGCCGTTCACATGCGCGACGGTAAGGCCGTAGAAAGCGCAACCGTGTTGCCCATTCAGTTTGAAGTGGGAACAACAGGAGATCAGTTTTTCCACGCCGTAGATTTTTCAATCTTCAACCTAGAACCTGGCGACGAAGTGAATTACTTCTTCGAAGTGTGGGACAACGACGGCGTGCACGGCGCGAAGAGCACACGTTCCCAAGTAAGACAATTCGTGAATCCGTCGGAAGAAGAACTGAAGGAAATGCGCAACGAGCAAAGCGAAAGCATAAAAGACCAGTTAGAGTCGAGCCTTCGCGAAGCAGAAAAATTGCAGAAAGAAATGAAGCAGCTCGAACGCGAAATGCTCGAGAAGCAAAACCTGAATTGGCAAGACAAGAAAAAATTGGAGGACCTCATTGAGCGTCAGAAAAAATTAGAAGAGCAGGTCAAAGAAATTCAAAAGCAAAATCAGCAGCGCAACCAAGAGCAGAAGGATGAGCAGATGGCTGAAAAGCAAAAAGAGCTCGAGCGTTTGATGAACGAAATGCTCAGTCCGGAAATGAAAGAGATGATGCAGGAACTGCAGAAGCTCATGAACGAACTGAACAAAGACGAACTTCGAAAAGAGATCGAAAAAATGAATCTCTCGACCGAAGATTTAGAGAAGGAATTGGATCGTGCGTTGGAACAGTTCAAAGAATTGGAAGTTGAAGAAAAATTGAAACAAGCAACTGAGAAGTTGAATGAATTGTCCGACAAACAAGAGAAATTAGCCAACGACGAATCGAAGAGTGCGGAAGAAAAACTGAAAGAGCAAGAGCAGTTGAACAAAGAGTTCGAAGACGTAAAGAAGGAGTTGAAAGAGGCCGAAGAGTTGAACAAAGAATTAGAAACACCGCAAGAAATTCCGGATACAGACGGATTGAAAAAAGAGATCGACGACGAGCAAGAGAAGTCTTCTTCCGAATTGAAACAAAACAAAAAAGCTAACGCTTCGAAGTCGCAGAAAAAGGCTGCTGAAAAGATGAAGCAAATGGCGAAGGAGATGCAAGACGGCATGGAATCGGCCGAGCAAGAGCAGCACGAAGAGGACATGGCTGCAATGCGCGCCTTGTTAGAAAACATTTTATCGGTGAGTTTCGATCAAGAGGCGCTCATGGAAGAGTCGAAGAAGACGATGGCGAACGATCCTCGCATTAAGACCTTGGCACAACGTCAGCGCAAGTTGAAGGACGATTCGCGTATGATTGAAGACAGCTTGTTCGCCTTAAGCAAGCGCGTGCCTGAGATTAGTTCTACAGTGAATCACGAGATCAATGAAATTAATGCGCACCTCGAGCGAGTGATGAAAGATTTTCCAGATGGAAACATGCAGCGTATTACACAGAACCAGCAGTCAGCCATGACGGGTTACAACAACTTGGCGTTGCTTTTAGACGATGCTCTTCAGCAGATGCAAGCCCAAATGCAATCTGAGTCGCAATCGAAGAAGGAAGGGAAAGGCAGTTGCAACAAGCCGGGTGGAAAAGGCAAAGGCAAGGGCAAGAGTAAAGCTTCTGCCGCGCAGATGAAGCGCATGCAAGAAGGATTGCAGAAGCAGTTGGAAGAGGCGAAGAAAAAGGGACAGAATCAAGGCAAGAACAATTCAGGCGGTTCGAAGAGTGGCGGAGATGAAGGCATGGCGAAGGAGTTGGCCCAGATGGCCGCGAAGCAAGCCGCTATTCGCAAGATGATGGAAGAGAAAGGAAATGAATTGAACGAGGATGGAAGCGGTGCTGGAAATGAAATGAAGCAGATCGCGAAGGAGATGGAAAAGCTTCAGCGCGACATCGTGAACAATCAGATTACCGAAGAGAGTATTCGCAGACAGAACGACATTATGATTCGCTTGTTGAAGGCCGAGCAGGCCGAGCGTGTGCGTGAGATGGACGAAGAGCGCAAGAGTAACGAGGCAGTGAATGCACCCGTTGGAAATCCTAAGAAATACGAAGAATTTTTGAAGAACAAACAAAAGGGAGTAGAGACCCTGCGTTCTGTTTCTCCGAACTTAAAACCCTATTACAAAGAGAAGACTCAACGCTATTTCAGAAATTCCTGAAAGAAATAAATGGAATGTCGCGTTTTTTTTCTCATTTTTGATACGCAAAAATTAATTCATGATCCAAGGTCGCAGACAACTTCGTTTTCCATCCGTGCTTGAAAGCATACATTTAGCTGAGAAGCTAGTAGACGATGTTTGCAGTGAGCACAAGGTTAAGGAAGATTATTACGGTGAAATATTGATCTGTTTAACGGAAGGAGTGAACAATGCAATTGTTCATGGAAACCGCATGAGCACTGATCTTCAGGTTTCATTGACCTTTGAATTGGAAAATGAAAAGACTTTGCGATTTATTATTTCTGATGAGGGTCCGGGTTTCGATTACGAAAATCTTCCAGATCCTACCGCTCCTGAAAACATTGAATTGCCTCACGGAAGAGGTGTCTTTTTGATGCAACGCTTGGCCGACAGATGCTTGTTTAACAACGGCGGAACGGAAGTGGTTGTGGAATTCGATGTAGCAGGCACAGCGGAATAATCCTAAATTTGCCACATGCAAGAAAAATTAGCCAATCTCGAACAGAAGAAGCAGGAAGCTTTATTGGGTGGTGGTGCGAAGCGCATAGAGTCGCAACACAAGAAAGGAAAACTCACAGCTCGTGAGCGAATAGAGGTTTTGTTGGACACAAATTCATTCGAAGAAATAGGAATGTTGGTAACACACCGCAGCACCAATTTCGGATTAGAAAATGAAAAATATTTGGGCGACGGTGTGGTTACCGGATACGGTAAAATCAATGGTCGCTTGGTGTATGTCTTCTCTCAAGATTTTACCGTAATGGGCGGTTCGCTTGCAGAAGCGCACGCGCAGAAGATCTGCAAAATCATGGACTTGTCCATGAAAAACGGCGCGCCGTTGATTGGTCTAAACGACAGCGGTGGTGCGCGTATTCAGGAAGGCGTGGTGAGTCTTGGCGGCTATGCCGACATCTTCTACAAGAATGTTCAAGCCAGCGGTGTTGTGCCACAGTTGAGTGCGATCATGGGTCCATGCGCTGGCGGTGCTGTGTATTCTCCGGCCTTGACAGATTTTATTGTGATGGTTGAAAACACCAGCTACATGTTTGTGACTGGTCCGAACGTAGTGAAGACCGTAACACACGAAGAAGTGAGCAGTGAAGATTTGGGCGGTGCAAGTGCACACAGCACGAAAAGTGGTGTTACGCATTTGACGGCAGAGAACGATGTAGCAGCGTTGAAAGTGATTCGTCAAATGCTTTCGTACATGCCGCAAAACTGTGAGGAAACTCCAGCACGCTTGCCTTACGAATCAGGCAACGAAAGAAGAGAAGGTTTGAATGGAATTATTCCTGCAAATCCAAATCAACCTTATGACATCAAAGAAGTGATTGCAGCCGTTGTAGACGAAGAGTCTTGGTTGGAAGTGCACAAAGATTACGCGGAGAATATTGTGGTTGGTTTCGCACGCCTTGCTGGAAGAAGCATAGGTATTGTTGCAAATCAGCCAGCTTTTTTAGCCGGTGTTTTAGATATTAAGAGCAGTAACAAAGCTGCACGCTTCGTACGTTTTTGCGACGCATTTAACATTCCATTATTGGTGTTGGAAGACGTTCCTGGATTCTTACCGGGTACCGATCAAGAGTGGAACGGAATTATTTCGAACGGAGCGAAGTTGTTGTACGCCTTCAGCGAAGCAACGGTTCCTCGCGTTACCGTGATTACGCGTAAAGCCTACGGCGGAGCGTATGACGTAATGAACAGCAAGCACATTGGTGCCGACATGAACTTCGCTTGGCCATCTGCAGAGATTGCGGTAATGGGCGCGAAAGGGGCTGCTGAAATTATCTTCAAAAAAGAAATTGCAGAAGCTGCCGACAAAGACGCAAAGTGGAAAGAGAAAGAAGCCGAATATGCTACTCTTTTCGCAAATCCATACAGCGCTGCAGAACGCGGTTATGTAGATGAAGTAATAGAGCCAGCAGTGACACGCGAGAAGTTAATTCGCGCATTCGAAATGTTGGAGAATAAAGCAGAGAAAATGCCGCGCAAGAAGCACGGAAATATTCCATTGTAATTCGAAATTATGCCTTTGATCTTACCTGTTAACGGCGTCTCTCCTGTTTGGGGAAACGATTGTTTCATTGCTGAAAACGCAACAATTGTTGGGCAAGTAACCATGGGAGATCAGTGCAGTGTGTGGTTCACCGCTGTTGTTCGCGGCGACGTGAACACCATTGAAATGGGCAATAAAGTGAACATTCAAGACGGCGCCATTATTCACGGTACCTATCAGAAAGCCGGAACCAAAATTGGAAACAACGTAAGCATTGGCCACAGAGCCATGGTTCACGGGTGCACCATTCACGACAACGTGTTGATTGGAATGGGCGCGATAGTCATGGACAATTGTGTGATTGAAGAGAACTGCATCATTGCGGCAGGCGCAATTCTTACGGAAGGAACACATGTGAAAAGTGGAAGTGTGTACGCCGGTATTCCAGCAAAAAAAATCAAAGACCTTTCTCCGGAATTGTTTCAAGGTGAAGTGCAACGCATAGCGAATAACTATGTCATGTATTCATCGTGGTTTCAACCTAAAAAATAAATTTTATGTGGAAGAAGTTGCTTATTGCGGTATGCGCCATTGTGCCTTCCTTGGTTTTCGCGCAGCCGAAAGACACGGTTATTAATTTCCGTGGGTTGAATATTCCCATGCGCCTTTCGTTCAGTGACGAATTCGAAGGTGTGCGACTCAATGAAAATAAGTGGACTCTTCGTGAAGGCGTTACTCGCGATGCCGACCAGAAGATTACGCAACAGTGGTTAACGAAGGAAAGCGTTTCAGTGAAGAACGGAAAGGTTACCATTACCACACTTCCTAACGAAAGAAAAGATCAGACCTTTTACGTTTGGATAACCGACGGAATGAAAGAGCGAAAGGGCAATTTCAACTACGACACGGGTGAGTTCGAATCGAAGCAATTGTTTCATTGGGGGTATTACGAAATTCGTTGTGAACTTCCGAAAGGAAGAGATGCATGGCCTGCGTTCTGGTTGTACGGAGAGTCAGACGGAACCAACAATGAAATTGATGTTTTTGAATTTTGGAATGAGCAAAAATTCTTTGGCGGATTCAGTCAGAAGAAGCAAGCGCGTATTCAGCACATGACAACTCATTACAACAAGAAGATGTCTGGCGTGGGTTACAAGCTTCCCTTCGACGGTTCAGACGGTATGCATACCTACGGTGTATTGTGGACAGAGAATGCGATTGTTTGGTATACCGATGGAAAGGAAATGCGCACGTTGTACCGATATAAAAAAGCGAGCGATCGCAAAGATGGAAAGATTGCAGAAGGAAGAGAGGAGAATGTCTTCCCCCGCTCTCCCATGAAGATCATAGTAGATATGGCTGTTCAGCAATCAGCGAATAGATTACCCTTGGAAAAGAATTCGTTCGAGGTAGATTACGTGAGGGCTTATATTTTCAAGTAATAAAAAAAAGGGGACTGAAAGTCCCCTTAGTCTGTTAAAGTAATTCTTTATTTCTTAAAGTATTTACTGTTGTTGCTTGCAGCGTTTTTCACTGCGTGGAATGTCTTTTCGAAGTCATTCTTTTCAAGTTTGTATCCCGTTAAACCAGATTTCACAATGATGGTGTCACCGTCTCCATTGAAGGTAGAAACTCCAACATTCAATCCACCTGATCTTCCGTATAACCAAATGAAAACAATAGTTAAAACAGCACACAATGCGAATAGCCCGAATAGTGGAGCACCACCTCTTCTTGCTGTAACTCCCATGATTAAGAAAGCGAAGCCCACAAGAGCACAAACTCCTGCTCTAACAAGCAATTGTTTGTTCTTCGCAAACCCAGCGTTGATGTTGTGAATTTCAGAAGTAGGAATAATAG
>JBJOPP010000002.1:0-2867 GCA_046050685.1 Bacteroidota bacterium | reverse complement strand
TCTCCACCGCTTAACTTAATGATGTCCATAGTGGCCATTGCAAGTCCAGCACCGTTCACCATACAACCAACGTTACCTTCCAACTTCACGTAGTTCAAGCCTGCTTCGCCAGCTTCAACTTCAATCGGATCTTCTTCGGTAGTGTCGCGCATTGCTGCATAGTCTGGGTGACGAACCAATCCGTTTCCATCAAGAGTAACTTTCGCGTCAACAGCAAGAATGCGGTCGTCAGAAGTTTTTAATACAGGATTGATTTCAAACATAGATGCATCGCAACCTACGTAAGCGTTGTACAATTTCTTTGTGAAGGCAATCATTTCCTTGAAAGCAGCACCTGATAAACCAAGGTTGAAAGCGATGTTTCTTCCTTGGAAGTCAGTTACTCCAGTCATTGGGTCAACCACTTCCTTGAAAATACGCTCAGGCGTTTTTTCAGCAACTTCTTCGATATTCATTCCTCCATCTGGAGAGTAAACGATAACGTTTCTTCCCGCAGCGCGGTCTAATAAAATACTCATGTAAAACTCACGAGGCTCAGAAGCTCCCGGAGCGTATACGTCTTCAGCAACGTATACCTTTTGAACCAATTTACCTTCAGCCTTGGTTTGAAGCGTAACCAAATGTCCGCCCAAAATCCCTTTCGCTTTTTCAGCAACTTCGCCAAGTCCTTTCGCTAAAACAACACCGCGAGATCCTGTTTCAGTTACTTCTCCTTTTCCGCGTCCACCAGCGTGAATCTGTGCCTTCACAACGAACCAGCTGGTTCCTGTTTCAGTTTGCAATTTTTCAGCAACAGCAGTTGCTTCTTCAGGGGTAGAGGCTACATAACCGCGTTGTACAGTTACACCAAATTGTTGAAGGATACTTTTTCCTTGGTACTCGTGAATGTTCATAGTTCAATATTTGCGACGCGAATGTACTAAATAATGACGAAGTTTTTGCTCATCTTTGTGCTATGATTCATGCATCGGGAATTTATAAGGGGTACGGAAAGGTTCAAGTCTTGAATAACGTTTCGTTGGATATTCAACAAAGTGAAATTGTTTCTATCGTTGGAGCAAGCGGAGCGGGCAAAACAACCCTTTTGCAAATCCTTGGAACATTAGATAATCCAGATAAAGGTTCAGTGACCATTAACGGAGTTAATCCTTTTCAACTGAAGCAAAGAGAGCTTGCCCGTTTTCGAAATATGCATCTCGGTTTCGTTTTTCAATTTCATAATTTATTGGCTGAATTTACTGCTGCGGAGAATGTGTGCATTCCCGCTTTAATTGCCGGAGTAGATAAAAAAGAGGCAGAGAAGAAGGCCGCGTTTTGGTTAGAAAGGTTGGGACTTGGCCACAGAGCTGAACACAAGCCTTCTGAAATGTCAGGCGGAGAGCAGCAACGCGTTGCTGTGGCAAGAGCGTTAATGAATAATCCGAAAGTAGTTTTTGCCGATGAGCCTTCAGGAAATTTAGATAAAGCCAACGCAGTGGCCTTGCACAACCTCTTCTTCGAACTGCGAAATGAATTTCATCACAGCTTCGTTATTGTGACGCACAATGAAGAACTTGCTTCGCAGGCCGATCGCAAGATTGTGATGAGTGATGGGCAGATTATTTAATAAACGAAGTCGCCCAAATCGAACGAGAAAGTTTGAAAAGCACGGGAAATAGCACAATTGTAAAGCCAATACCTGTTAACAAAAATGTTTTTGGGTGAGTCAAAAATCCGAATTCGAGAACGCCTAGCGCATCGAGCGTTTTCAAGGCAACTAAAATGGCAACCCACATGGCCACAGTAAGGCCCCAGCTTACGTAGGCAGCTCCAAAGTAAAAGCCTGGCTCCGGGTTGAAATTGGTTCCGCATTCAGAACACTCCGATTTTACTTGTCCCAATTTATTGAAGGAAAGTGCAGATTCGTTCACAAACAAATGACCCTTGCCACAATGCGGGCATTTCATTTTAACGACTTTTCCTAAAACGGTTTTTGTTTCTGTAGCCATGGTGCGAAGATAGCGTTGAGGAATCAGAAGTGAATGTGACCACAATCACTTTACTCACAAACGAGCGTGTCGTAATAGGCACCATAACCGGCCCAAACTCCGAGGCCTCCTTGCACATTAGACTTTACGTTACTCGGCAAAGCAAATGGAGAACCTTGGTTAGCCAATTGGTCTTCGTATGACTTGAAGAATTTGTAAACGTTCATATCAATGCTGCAGCCGCGAACCACAACGGTGTCTCCACGCTTGTAATATCCGCGCTCCTCGCGACGATCATCGAATTTATCACTGAATGGAATTTGTCCACGGTAATAAGAGAATTCAAAAGTTAAACCGTTGAAAAACTCATCATCAAAAACACTTGGGAGTGGATTGGTAAACACTAAATCCTTTTGCTGTCCTCGCAAATAAATATCTCTTGTGATCCATTGCGGATAGTGGCTAATGCGCTTTGCAGCCCATCTATAAGCATTGCCTAACGAATCAGGGTCAGTCATGTTTCCATAAATGAATCCCAATGAATCTAACGGGTTGCCAGAAGGAGAGGCGAACCACAGACTGTCCAATGGAATGGGGAAGTTCACTTTAGTAACCGCATGCAAATGATGTTCGTCTTTGTCTACCAAAAGGGAATAAGTCTCACCGGCAACACCAAATGCTTGAGGCGTTAGGGCGGTGTAAAGACAAATGTTTAAAGCAACCACAGCTTCGGGTGGAAGACCTAAAAGTTGAGATGCCAACAGCAATTGTTCTGGCGTTAAAGTCGCCGTGCAATACATGTCAAGTGGAATGGTGTCGCTGCCGTGGACCATTTTCACTGTAGCGTCTTGAACGTACGAATTGGCAATTGAATTCAAGTCAGCAGGATCGAAATATCCG
>JBJOPP010000001.1:0-2822 GCA_046050685.1 Bacteroidota bacterium | reverse complement strand
AATGTAACTCGCGTTCCAGACTCTCCCGTTTCCGACGTCCAATCTTCGGGGCCCCGCAATTCAATGTGTTTCCCTGTCATTTGCTCAATCAGAGCAATACGGCTTCGGGTAATTTCCATTCCTTTCGAAATGTGCCCGTCGCTATTCGTTTTTCTCGCCTGACTTTCTGCAAGACCAATGCCGTTATCTTCAATGCGAATTTCAAGGCACTCGTCCTTCAACCCGAAAAATACATTCAACAAACCTCCGGAATCTTTAGGCAGAAGACCGTGCCAAATGGAATTTTCCAAAAAGGGTTGAATGAGCATGGCTGGAATTTTAACCTGACGAAGAATTTCGGGAGAGCCAAGTTGAATCTGATAGTTGAACTTGTCGGGGAAGCGCATGCTTTCCAATTTCAAATACAATTCAAGGCGTTCAATTTCTTCGGAAAGCGGAGCGAAATTTTCTTGTGAACTGTCGAGGTTTTTTCGAATCAATTTCGCGAAATCGGTGAGGTACTGATTTGCAGCTAAACGATCTTGACGGTTAATGTAGTACTGAATCGAATTCAAGGCGTTGAAGATGAAGTGTCGATTCATACTTGAATTCATGCTCTGCTGTTCAAGCATGAGCAACTTCGCTTTCATTTCAGATTGCTCGGCTAAATGTTTGTTTCGAATGTTCCTTCTTCGTGAGCGCGAGATAAGAACAACCACGGTTGCGAGGAAGGCGAACTCCAATAGAATAACCCACCAGGTCAAATACCAAGGCGGTAAGATTCGAAATTGCCAAGTCACCTCTTCGCTCCAAGTTCCCCACTTTCCGTTTCGCGCACGAATGTGGAAGGTGTATGTTCCTGAAGGAAGATTGTTGAAGTTCACTTGCGAGAAAGAAGTTGGGCTGCTCCAAGTGCTATCGAGTCCTTCCAACCAATAACTGAATTCCAATCTTTCAGGATAGGTCGTGCTGGATGCGTCGAAAAAGAAAGTGAATGAATTTTGTCTGTAATTGAATTCAAGTCCATTCGGAAATGCTTTCCCGTCCCACTTTCCTGAAGTAAGTGTTTTCCAATCGATATTTTCGAGGTTGGACTGAATGTTTGTCAGATGCACAAGGGGAAGTGGAATGTTGAACTTCTCTTCAATCGCACTCAATTCAATTTGCATAACACCGTTCGGAGTACCTATCCAGACGGTGTTTTTTAGGTCGACGAATATGGCGTTTAAGTTTGTTTCAAGACTAATTAAACCGTCTGATTCATTGAGGTGAATGATACGTTCACCAAGGCCTCCAGCGCTATTCAGCTCCCAAATGAAAATTCCGTTGAGCGTGCCAATCCATAATTTATTTTGAATGACCTTCAGGAAATTCACCGTGTTACCACCCGGTTCTTCTGAAATGTTCAAATGCGAAAATCCCTTTTCATTTCCTTTGTACAATCCCGATTGTGTTCCTGAAATTATTTCGCCATTCGGAAGTTCAGCAATGCTGTAGGCGCTTGCATCTTGCAATCCTTGCGCCTCACCGAAATTTGTGAATGTGTTGTTATGGAATAGCGAAATTCCATCGCGTGTGGCCATCCAAATTTTTCCGTCACTCGTTTCCAACATATGGCGAATTCTTGTCGCCGGGAAATTTGGAAATTGCGAAAAACTTTGAAAGGTTTTGTTGGAATAAGCTTGAATTCCTTTGTTGGTTCCAATGAGCAATGATCCGTCACGTCGTTCCAGAAGACTAAGAACGACTTCTTCCTCTAAACCTTCTTCTTTTCCGAAATGAAGCCAATGGGGCATGGCATATGAACAACAGTCGTATTCATACAGTCCTTCGGGAGTTCCAATCCAAATATTTCCTTTCCACCCCCAACTTTTCAAGGTCGTCCAAACACGCAGATTTGGCGAAAGCTCATTCAGTGCTGCATTGAAATTTGCACTGAAATTATCTGTCGGGTTGGATAAGAAGCTAATGCCATTGTCGTAAGTTCCGAAGAAGTAATTTCCTCTCGAATCTTGTGTAATACTCATTACGGCATTACCCGTTAAGCCATTGTTTGTAGTGAAGCTTTTGAACCGGGTGCTGGTAAGTTTAAATATACCTCCTCCGTAACTGGCAAACCACTGAATACCCTCGCGATCAATGAACACTTGTCGAATGTCGTCCACTGCCAATCCATTCGATTTGGAAAAAAGCAAATGGCTTTTATCAATTTCGTTGTAAACCACAACTCCTGTTCGACTGGTGAAATAGATGTTTCCATTGTCGGAGTCTATTCCTGTAAAAATATTAGCCAAAGCGAAATCGCCCAAGTTGGATAATGGCTCTCCGGTATTCACATTCAGCACTCCACCGAGCGAAGTAACCGCCCAAATTTCCTGATTCGAAGTTTCAATAAAATCGAACAAAACACTTTCTTCGTCATTGAGAAGATAGAGTTGTTCCCATTGATTGTTTTTTAATTTCCATATTCCCTTTTTTGTGGAAACAAGTAACTCGTTGTTGCTATTCTTACGGATTCGCTTGATGCTCTCTCCTTGAAAAAACAGCGTGATGTTGTCTTCAACAAATTTATTTTCCGAGAAAAAGATTAGCCCGCGTTCCGTTCCTACGATTAGTTCATTCGGATTGAATTCAACCAATGAAGTTGTAGATGCATCGTTGAGTTCACCGGAATATTTGTGAGTCGTAAAGGTGTTTCCTTCTAAAATGGATATTCCACCAATAGATCCAAAAACGATTTGCTCGTTTTGAAGTTGATGGATGCAGTTGATTTGATTGTTTATGAGGCCGTCAGTTCTGCTGTAATTCACGAACTGATTTCCATTGAATTTGGAAGCGCCGCC